>NZ_JARWGH010000064.1:0-10459 GCF_036528765.1 Rhizobium sp. BR 362
CCGATACCGCCAGGCCCGGAGCGATTTTCTCCGAACGCGTCATCGCGCCCCCTGCCCCGCCGGTCATCACCTCGGCCGCCGATGCCTTGGCCGTCGTCCTCAACGAGCGCGGTCGTATCGACCTCGACCACATCGCCGAACTCCTGCATCGCGACACCGACGACGTTCGGCACGAGCTTGGCGATGCCATCTTTCGCGATCCCGCCGATGGCTCCTGGCAGACCGCGGACGCCTATCTCTCCGGCGCCGTGCGCACGAAACTCGCGGTCGCAAAAGCCGCGGCCGAGTTGGATCCCGTCTACGAGCGCAATGTCCGGGGGCTTGAAGCAGTACAGCCCGCCGATCTACGCCCCTCGGACATCACCGCTCGGCTGGGTGCACCCTGGATCCCAGCGACCGATATCGTCGACTTCGTCCACGAGACCATGGGCGCCGAGATCAGGATCCACCACTTGCCGGAGCTCGGTTCATGGACCGTCGAGGCGCGACAGCTCGGATGGACGGCGGCCGGCACATCGGAATGGGGCACCGACCGGCGTCACGCCGGCGAGCTGCTTGCCGATGCGCTGAACAGCCGGGTGCCGCAGATCTTCGACGTGTTCAAGGACGCAGACGGCGAGCGGCGGGTACTGAACGTCGTCGATACCGAAGCCGCCCGCGACAAGCTGCAGAAAATCAAGCAAGCCTTCCAGAACTGGGTCTGGACCGATCCCGATCGTACCGACCGGCTGGCGCGGGTCTATAACGACCGCTTCAACAACATCGCGCCCAGGCGCTTCGACGGCTCCCACCTCCAACTTCCCGGCGCCTCTGGCGCCTTTATTCTTTATGGGCACCAGAAGCGTGGCATCTGGCGCATGATCTCGTCGGGAGCGACCTATCTGGCGCATGCCGTCGGCGCCGGCAAGACGATGACGATGGCGGCCGCCATCATGGAGCAGCGCCGCCTCGGACTGATCGCCAAGGCGATGCTGGTGGTGCCGGGCCATTGCCTGGCGCAGGCGGCCCGCGAATTCCTGGCGCTCTATCCCAACGCCCGCATTCTCGTCGCCGACGAGACCAATTTCTCGAAGGACAAGCGCGCTCGCTTCCTGTCCCGCGCTGCAACAGCAACCTGGGATGCCATCATCATCACGCACTCGGCATTCCGGTTCATCGCCGTGCCATCGGCCTTCGAGCAACAGATGATCCAGGACGAGCTGGAGCTATATGAGGATCTGCTGACCAAGGTCGACAGCGAGGATCGGGTCTCGCGCAAGCGGCTGGAGCGGCTCAAGGAAGGTCTGAAGGAACGGCTGGAGGCGTTGTCGACCCGCAAGGACGATCTGCTGACGATCTCTGAAATCGGCGTCGACCAGATCATCGTCGATGAGGCGCAGGAATTCCGCAAGCTTTCGTTTGCCACCAACATGTCGACGTTGAAAGGCATCGATCCGAACGGCTCGCAGCGTGCCTGGGACCTCTACGTCAAGTCCCGTTTCATCGAGACGAAGAATCCCGGCCGGGCCTTGATTCTCGCCTCCGGCACGCCGATCACCAATACGCTTGGCGAAATGTTCTCGGTCCAGCGCCTGCTCGGATCCGACGCGTTGCGCGAGCGCGGGTTGCATGAATTCGACGCCTGGGCCTCGACCTTCGGCGACACGACGACCGAACTCGAGATCCAGCCGTCGGGCAGATACAAGCCTGTCAGCCGCTTTGCCTCCTTCGTCAACGTCCCCGAACTGATCGCCATGTTCCGGTCTTTCGCTGACGTGGTGATGCCCGAGGATCTGCGCGATTACGTCAGGGTGCCTGATATCTCCACCGGCCGGCGGCAAATTCTCACCGCCAAGCCGACGCAGGCTTTCAAGAACTACCAGACCATCCTCGACGCCCGTATCAAGGCGATCGAGATGCGCGAAGGGCCGGCGCAGCCCGGCGATGACATTCTGCTCTCCGTCATCACCGATGGGCGCCATGCCGCCATTGACCTCCGCCTGGTCGACCCCGACAGCGAGAACGAGCCGGAAAACAAGCTCAACCTGCTGGTCCAGAACGCCTTCCGTATTTGGCAGGAGACGTCACAACGGACCTTTTTGCGGCCGGACGGCAAGCAGTTCGATCTGCCCGGGGCGGCGCAGATGATCTTTTCCGATCTCGGCACCATCAATGTCGAGAAGACGAGAGGCTTTTCCGCCTATCGATGGATCCGCGACGAACTCGTCCGGATGGGCGTTCCGCCATCCGAAATCGCCTTCATGCAGGATTACAAGAAGAGCGACGCGAAACAGCGTCTGTTCGCCGACGTGCGCGCCGGCAAGGTCCGCTTCCTCATCGGCTCTTCAGAGACCATGGGGACCGGCGTCAACGCGCAGCTTCGTCTCAAGGCGCTGCATCATCTGGACGTTCCCTGGCTGCCCTCGCAGATCGAACAGCGCGAGGGCCGGATCGTCCGCCAGGGCAATCAGCATGACGAGGTCGATATCTTCGCCTATGCCACCCAGGGCTCGCTCGACGCTGCTATGTGGCAGAACAACGAGCGCAAGGCCCGCTTCATTGCCGCGGCACTTTCAGGCGATACTTCGATTCGCCGCTTGGAAGACCTCGGCGAAGGAGCCGTCAACCAGTTCGCCATGGCCAAGGCGATCGCGAGCGGTGACGAACGGCTAATGCAGAAGGCGGGGCTCGAGGCCGACATTGCCCGGCTCGAACGGTTGCGCGCCGCTCATGATGACGATCAGTATGCCGTGCGCCGGCAGATCCGTGATGCCGAGCGCGACATCGAGGTTTCGATCCGGCGTATCGGCGAGATTGCCAGGGACATCGAACAGCTCATTCCGACTGCTGGCGATGCCTTCGTGATGGTGGTCAAGGGCGAGACCTATGAGGAGCGTAAGCTTGCCGGCCGGGCGCTGATGAAGGAAATCCTGACCCTCGTCCAGCTTCAACAGGAGGGTGATGTCGCCATTGCTTCGATCGGCGGCTTCGATGTGATCTATTCCGGCGAGCGGTTCGGTAAGGGTGACGGCTATCACTACGCCACCCTCCTCCAGCGTACCGGCGCCACCCAGGAGGTCGATCTTGCCGTCACCGTGACGCCGATCGGCGCGATCTCGCGGCTGGAGCACGCGCTTGCCGGCTTTGATGATGAACAGGCGCGGTATCGGCATCGACTGCATGAAGCCGAGCGGCGTCTTGGCGCCTATCGCTCGCGCGAAGGCGGCGTATTCGCATTTGCAGATGAGCTTACCGACAAGCGCCGGCAGCTTCGAGACGTTGAGGAGGAATTGGCGACTACGGCGCGCGAGGAAGCGGCCGCCAGGCCAGAGGCAGCTTGACCATCGGCCGATTGCGGTCTTTTGGATGCGGTGCAGCATGTGCATAGCTGCATTGCACAATAAATGACTTCCGTCTGCTCAAATAATGTTCATACCGCACGCAGCTGATGCACATGGCGGCCTCTCCTCCCAGTGCCGCCGCAGCAGCTGTTCCCCTCTGGAGGTTTATTGACCTTCACACTTCAAGGGCCGCGGTTTCCGCTGGCCCATTTTTTTATTTTCCATCTTATCAAAATCGACGTCCAGTCGCGTGCAAGCCGCCGCTTCTGCCGCCGACACGAGAAGGAAGCAAGGGAGAAAGGAAGGAAGGAAGAGGAATCGTCGCAGAGCAGTTCGCCGGTCGCCGCTTCCGCTCAACCGCCGCCTCCGCATCCCGGCCACTCGCCTTCGCAGGGCTGTCAGCCCCGCTCGTCCTTCGCGGCAGCAATGCTCGGCCGCAGTTGCACCCGGCCGCCCGCTCCGCGGTCCGGGAGATGTCTTCGGAAAAATGAAGACGCGAGAAGGACAGGCAGAAGGGCCGTGTCCAAATCCCCGAGAAGGAGCATCCCATGCAACTCATGAAGGTCGATCCGCGTGCGCTGAAGGACAACCCCGACAACACGCGTCAGTCGAAGTCGACGCCGCAGGCCGACGCCCTGCTTCTGGCGACCATCAAGGCTGTAGGCGTTATCCAGCCGCCCGTCATTTTCCCGGAAGCCGGTGGCAACGGCTACGTCATTGAAGCGGGTCACCGGCGCACACGCATGGCGGTCGCCGCCGGTCTCGAGGAAATCGACGTGATCGTCGTCGAGGCGGCCAACGACAATGGCGCCATGCGCTCGATGATCGAGAACATCGCGCGTGAGCCGTTGAACCCCGTCGACCAATGGCGCGGCATCGAGCGGCTGGTCGCGCTTGGTTGGACCGAGGAGGCGATCGCCGTAGCGCTTGCCCTCCCCGTCCGCCAGATCCGCAAGCTCCGTCTGCTCGCCAACGTTCTGCCTTCGATGCTCGACCAGATGGCGAAGGGAGATATGCCGAACGAGCAGCAGCTGAGGACGATCGCCGCTGCCTCGTCCGAGGAGCAGAAAGAGGTCTGGAAAGCCCACAAGCCGAAGAAGGGCGATACGGCAGCCTGGTGGCAGATCGCCAACGGGCTGTCGAAAACCCGCATGTACGCTCGCGATGCAAGCTTCGGCGATGATCTTCGCCTGGCCTACGGTATCGAGTGGTCCGAGGACCTGTTCGGCCCGGCCGATCAGGACAATCGCTACACCACAAATGTCGAGGCGTTCCTCGGCGCCCAGCAGGAGTGGATGGCAAGCAACCTGCCGAAGAAGGGTGCGATCGTCGAGGTCAACAATTGGGGCCAGCCGGACCTGCCGAAGAAGGCCGAACGCGTCTACGGCAAGCCAGGCAAAGGCGATTGCACCGCAATGTACCTCGATCGCGAGGGCAAGGTGCAGAGCGTTCACTACCGGATGCCGGAGGTCAGGAAGTCCGCCGGCCAGACCGGCACCGCGGCCGATGGGACGGAGGAGGCCAACGACGAGGCGGCGGTCGCCGGAAAGACAAGGCCCGACGTCACGCAGAAGGGCTTCGACATGATCGGTGATTTCCGGACCGATGCGCTGCATGAGGCGCTGGCCCGCGCGCCGATCGAGGACGACATGTTGATGGCTCTCCTGGTCATGGCCTTTGCCGGCACCAATGTCCGGGTCGATTCCGGCGCCAACGACACCATGTTCGGACTGAGGCGGTTCCAACGTCATGCCGCGCGCCTCTATTCCGCCGATGGCAGGCTGTCGGTTGATATGGACAGCGTGCGTGTCGCCGCCCGTTCGGTCCTCATCGACGTGCTTTCTTGCCGCCGTGGTATGTCGAACAGCGGCGTCGTCTCCAGGATCGCCGGCGAGGCGATCGGCGCCGAAGGCTTCCTACCGAATATGGGAACAGAGGACTTCCTTCTGTGCCTGTCGCGCCAGGCCCTGGAGACTGCGGCAAAGGAGGCCAACCTCCAGCCCCGGGCGCGGGTCCGCGAAACCCGCGCAGCCCTCGTCGACCACTTCACATCGACTGAGGCAACCTTCGTCCATCCGGCGGCGCTGTTTGCGCCTGACCCGAAGGACATCGCCGATCTCCTGAAACATCGCGATTGCTTCGACGAGGAGAATGCCCCGGTCGAAGAGGCGATCGGCGATATCGGCGGCGATGCGCAGCCGGACGCTCGCAACGACGCCGACGCTTCAGACGCACAGGATCTGGATCACGGGGATCCTGACGCTGATGCGGTGACGACAAATGATGACCCCTCCAGCGACGAGGAAACCGCCTACGCGATCGCGGCGGAATAGCAGACCCTCTTCTCCGCATGATCCTCCGCCGCCGGCCGCCCCGGCGGCGGTTTCGTTTCCACCACCATCAAAACTCAAAGGAGGATGCGCAAATGTCCGCGTCTCTGATCTATGACCTCGCCCCTGTTGGTTCCATCGTCGCCTGGTCGGATGGCACTCCCCGACCGCCCGAGCGTTTCAGCAAGAAGCTCGCCGCCTGGAAGACCCGGAACAGTCAGGGCCGGCTGGTCCGCAAGGAGGGCGAGCGCAGCCTCGGCGCCACGAGCCTGTCGCCCAATTTTACGCTTCACGAGGGCGATCTCGGCGCAAGTGGCGTGATCGCCATCCGCATCCACCGCACCTTCTCGCTCGAGAGCACGCTGACATTCAAAGTGATCGAGCGGCCGCCGCTCGGATCGGTTCGCGTTTTCGATCGCGCCGGCGCCAATGCCGAGCTCGTGCATCTCGCCGTTGATCGGCACGCGGCCGAGGAATGGCTCACCCAGCACGGCTATCCTCATGCCGTTCTCGACGAGGTGACTGAGGATGAGATTGCTGCCGATCACATGGAAGGGAGGGCTGCGGCATGAACCCGGCACACACGCCCCAAATAGAGGCCTCCACCCCTGAAGATTTAGGGGTGGAATTCGCCAGAGCCGCCGACGACATGGCTGTCGCGCGGATCGGCGATCTCGTCTTCGCAATGGTTCCTGCCGGTGGCGGGCAATATTTGCTCGCCAGTGCATGGCGCGTGTCGCGGCCGCTTGCCGCGCTGAAGCGCGATGATTTCTATTCCCACCATGGCGCGGTCGCCGACGAAGCGGCGTTTCGCGACCGTATGATCGAACAGGCGGAACACAGCCGCGAGTTGGGGTTGCTTTCCCGACAGAGCGTGCGAATGACCTGCAGCACGCCTTGGGGTGCGTCCCAGAGCGCCACCGTCTACGCCGACGGCATCGTCTCCCACACAACGGCTGGCCATGGCGGCTTCCAACTCTCCTCTGCTCGCAACGCCAGGGTCCATCCGATGCTGAGGGCAGACGGCGGCTGGTACGAGGAGGATGCCGCGTGGGCGGTCGTCGCCCTGACCTTTCCGGACCTGTTCACGGCCTACGAACGCAAGTGCTCGGACAAGACGATCCGCGACAGTTGGCCGGATGTCTGGGAGGCGATCTCCGGTCGCCCCCTTGCACCCGGCGAGTGCTACGAGAAGGATGCCCGAGCCTTCGCGCGGCAGCACGCTGGCGACTGGATCGTCATCTCGGCGCTACGGTCAGACCATAACGCCGGCATGACCGAGGTGATCGCCACGATCGGCGGCAAGCGCGGCGAGCGCGTGAAAGAGCGTCGCTTCCTGGTGCCGAGCGATGAGTATGCAATCGGCCGCTTCGGCTTTGTCATCGATGAGGCGAGGCATGCCGTCTATGACGGACCCTCCAGCTTCGCCGGTTGGCGTGGGAGGGCGTCGTAATGGCCAGTTCCGAACGACAGGCCGGCTCGCTTGCCAGAATGGAAGCGGCGCGGCGAAAGACACAGCACCAGCTCGCTCTCATCGAGCGGCAGATTACGCGCCGCATGACAGCGCTCATTCCGCAGCTTGGCCGACGTCAGGCTGGCTTTCGCCGGGGCAAGCCGCCGGAGCCGGGCGCCTTCCTCGAACGCTACCGCGCGAACCTGGCAGCTCTGACGGCCGAGCGCCAGCCCGAGCTCGACGCGCTTACCCGAAAACTTGCCCGGCAGGATGCGGCAATCACGGCATTTCGGGCGCGAGTAGAATCCGATCCACCCGTCGCAACCGCCCGGAGAGCGTCGCTATGAGCACGATCGGAGAACTGGAGCGAAAAGCCGGTATCGGCACATCGCCAGCCGAGAGAACCGCATTCTGGCGCCAGTTCCATCACCTCGAGGGCGAAGCCTGCGTCAACGCGGGGGTTGCGGAACTCAGGCGCCTGATCGCGGCCAGGGAAGCAGTGTCCGAGGCCTCGCCAAAGACGCGTGTTGCCCGTTTTCGCCATGAAGTAATGCCGCCCCTGACGGCGGATCAGCAAGCGGCGCTTCAGGCTTATGCCGCCAAGCATGGCCGCCGCTGGAAATCGATCCTCAGCAATGCGTGGATGGGCGGTCCGCCGCATGATGACGGCGGTCTGCTGCGGGGCCTTCGCAACTCGCACGGTCCGAGCTGGCTGCAATCCTACCGGTTGCCCAAGCCGCCCGAGCGGTAGGCGAGCATTCACGCCCGCGTGGGGAAGACGGAGTTTGCGGGGGAGCCTCCAGTTTCGTTTCGAGGACGTCGTCTCCCTCTCCACGCCGGCTTGCCCTTCGGTTTTGCTGCGGTCTGAACCGGCGGCCGTGCGCTTCAAGGCCGCTGTCGCGCCGCGGTGCGGCCGGACCCCGCCGTCCTTCTCGGAGCAGGCTCGCGTGCTCCGTCGAGGGCAGCTTGCCCTCTTCGCACGCAAACCGGCTCCGCTCGTCCAGGTGGGGCCGGACCCTGAAGCGCCCGTCTTTCCGCCGGTTCGGGCTGACCGCACCGAAGGGCAAGCCGGCATGGGCCGCAGCCGCTTCGGACGACCTCGAAAGGAAACGACCATGGCCAAGCCCGCATCCTCTCCTCGCCAATCCCCACGCGTCGTGCAACTTCGCAAGGGCGCCACCGTCGAAATGGTCCGGCTCACCTGCCCCGACGCCAGCCAGGCGCTGAAGATCGCCGAGAGTTTCGGGACCGCCGTCATCGACAGCGACGGCATCCGCGACCTGCATGAGCGCCTGATCATCGAGACAGCCGATGCGCTCGGCGATGGCCTTGGCGACAAGGCCATGCAGATCCACCTGCAGCGGATCGTCGGCGCCTATGTCGGTTCTGCCCATGGCGCCGGCCAGTTCTACAGCCGCGCCGTCACCGAAGCGCGCGATGCCACGGCCAAGGCCGCGAACGATGCCCGTGACGAGGACCTCGACGGCCCCGTCGGCTATGACAGCGCCGCCCAGCGTAAGCGGGAGTTTGCCGCCGACATGGGCATACAGGCCCATTCGCTCAGAATGGCAGCCGAAGGTGCCGTCGCTGCCTATGCCCAGGTCATCGGCGAGACCTGGAAGCCTTTCGACCGGCCGGTCGAGCAGCCGGGCACGTCGCTCAGCCGCAAGGCGGCCGAAGCGCAAATCTCAGCCTTCGATTAGATAGCTCGGGCGGGGCTCCGCCCGGCTTTTCAGTCGACACAAGAACGGCCGGTTCCATGGCGGGACCGGCTTTTTTCGTGTCGCGGAGGCGGAAACGAGCAACATGAAATGAAGCCGATGGCGCGCGCAGCGCAGCCCGTTCCGTTCGTCGGGTCTGCAGGAGCCGCCGGCGGACGCAACGGCCTTGCCGTCCTCCACTTTGTTGCGGCCGTTCCGGTGCATCCGCCGACTGACCTGCTCCTGCCTTCGACCCTCCGCAACGGGCCGCGACGGGCGCGGCCTCGAAACGGAGGTTTTGATATGAGCAGGACAGAAAATCAGAGGGGCGATCTTTATACCCGCATCACCGACAAGATCATCGAAGATCTTGCGAAGGGCGTGCGGCCCTGGATGAAACCATGGAATGCGGCGAACACGGCAGGCCGCATTACCCGGCCGCTGCGTTACAACGGGCAACCCTATTCTGGCGTCAACGTACTGCTTTTATGGTCGGAGGGCATCGCACGGGGTTATACGTCATCCACATGGATGACGTTCAAGCAGTCCCTTGAACTGGGCGCCGCGGTGCGCAAAGGCGAGACCGGCACGACCGTCGTCTTCGCCAGCCGGTTCACCAAGTCCGAAACCGACGGGAACGGCGGCGAAGTCGAGCGGGAAATCCCCTTCCTGAAGGCGTATAGCGTGTTCAACATCGAGCAGATCGACGGACTTCCCGACCACTACAATCATCAGCGGCCCGCACCGGTTCCAGATCCGGTCCAGCGCATCGAGCATGCCGATTGGTTCTTCCGCAACACCGGCGCTTCCATTCGCCACGGCGGCAACCAGGCCTTCTTCTCGCCGGCCGCCGACCTCATTCAGATGCCGCTGTTCGAGAGCTTCAAGGACGCTGCAAGCTACTATGCAACCCTCAGTCACGAGGTCACCCATTGGACCGCGCCGGACCACCGTGTCGGTCGCGACCTCAGCCGCTACGCCAAGGACAAGAGCGAGCGTGCGCGCGAGGAATTGATTGCCGAGCTCGGCAGTTGCTTCCTTTGCGCCGACCTCGGCATTGTTCCCGAACTCGACCCACGACCCGATCATGCGTCCTATCTTGACTCCTGGCTCAAGGTCCTGACCGACGACAGACGGGCGATCTTCCAGGCGGCAGCGCATGCGCAACGGGCCGTAACGTTCCTGCATTCGCTGCAGCCCGACTCAGCCGACGAGCGCCTTGCTGCGTAACGACTTGTCAGCGCCGGTCGTTGGTCTCGCCAGCGACCGGCAACTCTCGGTCGTCAGCCGCGGTGGGCGCGTCACGATCAGTTGCAAGGTCCAGTTTGCCCCAGATCGAGGTTTTCCGGTCAATCGGCTTGAGCTTCCGGGACGGCTTGATTTCAACGATAAACGGTTTTGTCTGCTGACGCATAAATCCTCCCGGCGACGAATCGCAAGGCGCGACGATAGCGCGGAGGATGGGCAATGCAACGCCCTACGCTCGGGGGTTCAGCGAGGCTTGGGTCTGGCATGTGGACAGGACAGCGGAGCGATGGTTGTAACGGTCGGACGGGCATTCGTGGATTGGCAGCCATTGCCATATCCCTTCGACTACTGCACCAGGCCACGACCTTCGCGGGCTCGATGAGGCATGTCTGATCGAAGACCGGCTTC
>NZ_JARWGH010000065.1:0-9367 GCF_036528765.1 Rhizobium sp. BR 362
TGACATTGCCGAGACGGGCGGCATCGGAACGCGAGCCTCCGTCATAGATCGACGCGAGCGCCAACAAACGTCGTGCCTGGGCGGCGTCCTTCGTCTGCCGCGCCAGCCGCCGCAGACCTTCTCCGTCAAAATCCTCACGCAATGAAATCCCTGATCGCATCGCAGACCTCCGGTTTGCTCCAGAGATTCAGATTCACCGCGTTTTGGGAAGGCCAAAGAGTCAAGTTAAACGGGACGCGGTATCAGTAAGAATAGGTATGCCTGCTGCGTCAGCATACTTGGCATAAAACGGATCCAGGCCGAGTGAAATCGGTGGGCTGCGAACCATGAAAGTATCGAAATTGGATATATCAGCCATCGACAATGGCGACGCAGATAAACCATCCTCAGCGCCGCCAAGTCCCCTGCGTATGCAGCAAGAAGGTATCCACCGACAAGGACCATCGCCATCGAGCATCCATGAATCATCATGACCTTTCCTTAGTGCACTGTCTTCCTGAGACGACGCAACAACCGTGCCAATCACCAAGCAAAGAACCGACGGTTATGTTTGTCGGCCCTGTCGCGCTAAGCATTTGCGGCTACGTCTCTATCCGAAGGAAAGGCGGATCAGGAGCTGCAGCTGGAGGCAACATGCTTCTCGACGCTGGGAGGTTGCTCGCAGCGGCGCTTGCATCAAAATATGTCATTTGCCCGCGAGCCAGGCTCGCATTAAGCCCGCGCTATAGTCCCGCAGCTTCCTCGAACACCCAGTCCCGCCGGTCGGTCTTCTCGCCAATGCCGGCGAGGGTGCCGACAGCACGAGCGGAGCCGGCGATCGCCGCCAAATTCGACGATAACCTAATCCTCCAATGAAAATCGCGAGATAGTGCCCGCATCAGACTCAAGGGAGAGCCTGTACTTCCGATCGCGTTGGAATGACGGCCTGAACATCGCCTGCAGCAAATCGTGCCGAGACGATGATTAGGACATTGCAATGTCGATGCGGCGGTGAGTCGAGGAGCCCGCGAGAGCCATGGCCGGCAGTCTATTGCGCTGCCACGAGCGACGCCGCCGCGGGCACGAACCGACGACACCTGCCCTGGTCGATTTTCACCGCTGTGATGCGAAGCTTGCCGCAACCATCCGACATTTGGATGAGTCCTATTAAATCAATCGATTATCCCGATGGGCCGATCAAGCGTAAATAGGCGGTGAAGTGCTCCACCGACGGTGGGGTCGGCGATGCTAATCAGTGGTGGTTCACATGACGATAAGCCTCCTCGGCAGGGATGTCGACGATGTCCCCATTGATCCCACTGGCGACGGCCGGCTCATCAGTGGCGAAGGTATTGGGCAGATCAGAATACCCAATCCGCCGACGGACGGTATCGATCTCGCTCGCATGGTCGTGTTTGAGGTCTCGATCCAGTCCGTAGCTCTCGGCTTGTAATTTCATGCTCCAGGAGGCCCTCATGAAGATTTCCGTGGTGATCGTCCAAGCGAGCTGCACGTTTCTGCCGGTCTCGACGCGGTCGGTCGCGATTGCGATCCCGTCAGCTGCCTTCGGAGTTTTGCCGAGACTACCACTTTAGGGGATGGGCCGGGTGAGAGCCGCATTCGAAAACGGCGGGGGCAAGCTGGCGGCATTGGCCGCCAAATCACATCGTGAGAGGCGGCTGGTCCAAAGGCGCCGCTCTAATTTCAAAGGCTTGAGCAAATTGCGGTTTTAGAGGGTTAGCGTTGCGTGGCGATCTGCGGACAGGATGATCGTTGCTGCCGTCGTCGAAGCGGAACGAAGATACATGGGCTTCAGCTAGGACTGCCGATCACATGCTAGCGGGTTCGACTAACTGATACGGAGAAAAGATATGTCTGATGCAAAACTGCAAAGTGTGCTTTCGGCTCTTTCGCAGACGGTGAGACAGCTCGACGCTATTCCGGCTAAACAGCCGGGTCCTGAAGCCAATTGCGCTAAGCTGGACACGAATGAGAATCCATTTCCGTTGCCAATGCTGGTGATGCGAAGCGCGATTGCCGCCCTCAAACGGCATTACCTTTATCCGGAGGATGATAATCGCTGCTTGCGGGAAGCGGCCGCCAATGCGTATGGCCTCTCCCGCGATCAGGTGATCGCCGGCAATGGATCGTCTGAACTGCTGGGGCTAATCTACAGGGCTTTCCTTGCTCCGGGTGATAGCGTGGCGATGATGTCGCCAGGTTTTTCGTTCAACCGCAAACTAGCCTTGTTGCAGGGTGCTCAATTTCTCGAAATCGAATGGAGCAAAGCTTATTCGTTGCCGATAGAGCAATTGCTTCTCGGTCCCGCAAAAGAGGCAAAGTTCATCCTGCTGGCCAATCCGAATAACCCGAGCGGAACCTTTGTTCCAATAGCCGAGATCGACAGGCTCGCTGCGCAATCCGACCGTTTGATAGTGTTGGATGAGGCGTATGTCGATTTTGCGCCCGACGATGCTCTACGACTTATCAATCGCCATTCGAACCTGCTGGTCTTAAGAACATTTTCTAAAAGCTACGCCGCCGCCGGTATTCGCATTGGTTTCGGCTTCGGTCATCCTGAACTTATCGGAAGGCTGCGTAACAGCCAAAATCTCTTCAATATGAATCTTATTGCCCACGCGGTCGGCACCAGCATCCTCTCGCACCGCGCCGCCTACGCCGAGAACCACAAACATATCAAAGATGAAAGACACCGAACCACGGCCGCACTCTCTAAACTCGGATTTTCGGTGACCCCGTCTCATGCAAATTTCTTGCTTGCTCGCGCACCACCTGGGCAAAACGGCACGTGGTGGCAAGCATCGTTGAGAAGACGAAAGATACTTGTTGCCGTCTTTCCCGATGACGGCCTGGAAAATCATATTCGCGTAAGCGTCGGTTCAAAAACCCAAATGGATGCATTCCTATCAGCCGCCGCTGACATTTCTAAAAGCCTGAAGATGCAGCCGGTCACGCACGGCTAATCTTTGTTTTTGCCGACACCACAGAAACAGCCAAGTCGATTTGGCCGGGATACCCAGATCTCCGCACCAAATGAGGTCGACACAACCGGTGTCGGCGATTGCACTGACCCTGGTGCCTTTTGATGCCTCGTCGTGGAGAACCACGGCCGGAGCATAGACCGCCTCTTCATCGCTTGAATCGACATCTTTCATCTAACATTGGAGACAATCGAATGGGAAATGCCATTCCTTCTAATCTGACCTTCGGCATCTTCGATCATCTGGACGACAACGGCTGCGACATAGCCCAGCAGTACTCAGATCGCCTGAGGTTAGCCGAGGCGTGCGACGGCCTTGGTTTTTACGCTTATCACCTTGCTGAGCACCACTGTACTCCACATGGGAGAGGGCCATCGCCAAATCTGTTTTTATCGAGCGTCGCGCAGCGTACGCGTTGGATTCGTATCGGGCCACTTGTCATGCTGCTGCCCCTTTATCACCCGCTGCGTGCTTTTGAAGAAATCTGTATGCTGGACCAATTGAGCGGCGGCAGAGTTGAGGTCGGGATTGGACGCGGTTCTCTCCCGATCGAATTAAGTTATTTCGGGATGTGTGCGGACGCGGCACCAGGCTGCTATGCGGAAGCCAGTGAAATTCTTCTTAATGCGATGAGAGGCGGCACGTTGTCCCATAAGGGCCAGCATTTTGAGCTGAGCAACATACCTTTGACACTAAAACCTCATCAAAGCCCGCATCCACCGATGTGGATTGCCACAGGTAGACCCGAATCGGCCCGCTGGGCCGCTGCGAACGGCGCAAACATCGCGTGCCTGGGACCGTCCTCTTCTGTCCGCAAAATTACTGACGCCTTCCGCGCCCATCGAAAAGAGAACACGGGCGAAGATGATCAATCCTCGTTTCGTGGCTTGCTTCGCATGATCGTGATTGGGCGTTCTGACCGCGAAGCCTGGGTGCTCGCAGCGCCGGCTTACGAACACTGGCTCGCCAGCTTTGAATTCCTTTACGAGCTAAATGACCTGCAGACTCCACCAAACCTGCCGCTGACTTTCGACGAGGCGGTTGAGAACGAGTTATGCATCGCAGGGTCGGCGGCGTCGGTGAGACAAACATTACTTAGCCAGGTAGAAGAGGCAGGCGCCAACTATCTTCTGTGTCAACTTGCATTTGGGACCCTGCCGCTGGATGCTTCCCTTTACACAGCAGCCACTATTCAATCCGAATTTATGGCTCGTCTTAACTGATGCGCCATAATTTGGAGCCCCAACAACTTTTCCTGCGCCGTGCTGGCCGTCCAGTTGGATGCTAAACGTCAAGCTCCTCGCCGTCGCATCCGGTTCATATGCTCCTGATGATGGCAAAGTTCTCGGCAGCGCCCCGTTCATGGTATCATGATCGCCTCGCTATCGTCCTATGGCAAGCATTGAAGGCCACATTGTCGCCGAATCCTCGTCGACCGAAGCCGGCTATATCACCGCTTTTGGCTTTACGCTGGGAAAGAAGCCTTGTCCCCCGCACTATATGAGAGGAATTAAAATGATCGATCGTTACATCTCTGCCGCATCGTTGACCGCTGCAGTTTTGGGCTTGATGTTTCTCAGCAATCCTGCGCCGGCGCAGCAAGCGGCGCAAGAGACGCAACCCGCCCAAGGGCAACCAGATGGCAATGGTGCGGCTGCGGCCATCAGTGACCAGAAGATCGAAGCTTTTGCCGTCGCCTATCTCCAGGTGGACAAGATTAGGCAGGAGTACGCGGCCAAGATCAAGGCGGCGCCGGATGAGACAGCGAAGCAAGAGCTACGGAGCGAGGCAAGAAAACAGATGATACAGGCCGTTCAGACCTCTCCCAATATTTCAGTGGACGAATACAACGAAATTCTGGCCGCTGCACAGAAGGATCCTGTTCTCGTGAAGAAACTTGACGACAAACTGCAGAAATCCGCGCCCGCAAAGCAGTGAGCAACCCCACGATCACCGATCAATTTGATCACCCGCCATCGCCGCGCCGAGTCCTACAATCTTGGCACGGCGTTGACCGGGGGTTCTTCATGACCATGTCCGCGACATTGATCCAACTGGGCAGTGAGCACGTCGACAAGATACCCTGCGGCAATTGTCCGGCAGCCCAGCAGTCACATACGAGCGATGGACGCAATCATCTACTCTTCGGCGGGGCGCGTGCATTATCCGGATCTGCCGATGGCTCAAAGTGCCACTGTCCAACAAGATCACCCAAGTGGCCCTCACGGCGTAGTCGCATCTCCGACATCGTTGAGCGGCAGACAGACCGGCAAAACGTGAGGTCATGGATGAGCGATGTTCGCGATCGGCTACCCTAAACTAGCGTCCCCGGTGTTAAGCTAATCCCACTATCGTCAAAGCGGTCGGCGAGCGGGCGCGGGAACGTATAAGCTTGCCGGCAGCATTAACGCGCGGCGCCCGAAACGGCGCTATGGCAGCCATATAATAGTCATGGCCCGATGAAGTTTTCGGATCACATGTGCGCAGGACAACATTCGTGCTGGTTTGAGTTGCTGAGCGGCGCGGTCGTGGCAATCGGCGAAACCATGCGGGACGCCTCCTCAAACAGCATTTCGCGCATCCAGACGCTTCCCGGATCACTATTGTGAAGTTCATGCCATTGAACGGCTTCGGTGAACGGAAGGTGTCGTGGCAGCGGAAGCTCGACGATGCGCAGCGGCATTGTTCTTGCGAAGTGCTGCGCCAGCCGTAAGGGCATGGTTCCTATGCGCTCATTGCCCGAAACCATGGACGGAATCATACTGAAGCCATGTACGACGACGTCGATCCGTCTCTCGCGACCGTGCTCGAGGAGGCACGAATCCTCGAGTCCCGGCCTCCGCGTATAGAATTTGGCCACAACGTGCCCCATCGACATGTATCTCTCGAACGTAAACGGCTCTTCCAGTTGCTTGTTCGAGGTGCAGCCTACGCACACGTGGACATCATCGAACAGTCTCGCTTGGGGATGGGCGTTTGATAAGAATATTTCCGGCAGAATGAAAAAATCAACGTCGCCGCGCCGAAGAAGGTCTTCATTATCATCGCCGGGGGGAAGAAATTCGAAGCTGATGCCGGGAGCTTCTCGCGCGACACGCTCCGCAATCCTTTCGAAAAACACGAGTGTAACGTAATCGGAAAGCACAATTTTGAAGCGGCGATCCGACCTAGCCGGGTCAAACGGCTCCCTCGAAATAATGGAGAGCTGAATCTGCAGCAGAGCCTCGCGCACCGCCGGCGCGATACCTTCAGCCCGCCGGGTGGGGATAAATTCGCGGCCGGCCATCGTAAACAGCTCATCTTGGAAATAGGTGCGCAACCGTGCGACCGCCGCGCTCATGGCTGGCTGGCTCAGGTTGATGCTGCGCGCCGCCGCCGTCAGATTGCGTTCGCTCATCAGGGCGTCGAGCGCGACTAGGAGATTTAGGTCAAGACCATTGAACCGCATAACTTATCTATCCACAGCGTGTATGTACGCCCTACAAACCTATCAGTACTCCTCATTAGTAATACAAATTGACGTTTTCACAGCGCAAAGACGCTCTGTGAAAACTTTCTTCGCAAATCGCATAGTGGGCGGAAAATTGAATATCGCGCAGTCCGACAGCGGGCCCATTTGGTGGGAAAGAAAGAGCGATCCGCACAGCATCCTGGTGAACTTCAGCGAGTGAACGGCAGGCCTTTTGTCATCGCTATATCGGTAGTCGATCTGTTCGGAGGGCAATCCCCTTCGGCGCCCGGAAAGACCTTTCCATGCGTAACAATGGTTTCACGTCCTCTGCGAATTTCTATTGGCGTGATATTTGCCAGAGATCAATTCGGTTCATCCCAGCGGTCGAGCGCCTTCTGATCCGGATCCCGATTGAGCGGGAGTTTATGATGCGGCGAAGAGGCTCAATACTAATTTGAAGGAACGTTTCAAAACACGCAGACGGCACTTGCCGTGCTCTGGATTGTTGCCGCGCGGCTATTCACTGAACATGGCACTGTGAAACTATTTGGCTTCCCCTCAGGCGGCGAGGCACCGGCAGGACAGTTGGTTTTCGCCAATGCTGCCCGCAGGCGGCGGCGATGGCTTAATCCTGTTTTGCTTCGTCGTCCTGTATCTGGTCTTGGCCGGGCCGGGGAGCTTTGATGCTAAGATGAAACGGATCTGAGCCGACCCTCGTGCTCAACTTGCCTGATAGGATCATCACCGAACGGTGGGCCGCAGCCTTGCAGATCTTCTCGCTAAGCAGCCTCCTGATCAAGGCCGCCACCAAGTTTAGATCAGACCCAACTCTTTGAACTTCAAGCTGCGGAACTGATATCCGAACGAACAGGTCCATCTCTTTCCGCCGCGTTCAATCCGCCAGCCTCAACTCCCCGCATACCATTTCCGACCTTGGTTCTGATCCAACGTCGCTTATCAAACGGAAACATAAAATAGTCACGTACGGTGAGTGGTTCGGACTGATCTCGGAGACCAACTTGCGGCCACTCGTCCTTTTTCGGCCAATATGCCGTGCGGAAAATCGTGTCCCATACCGTCGTAAAGAACCCATAGTTTCGATGCCGATGATGCGGTTCCATCGAGTGGTGAATGCGGTGGAATTTGTTGTCGCCGATAATGTATCGGAGCGGCCCAAGGTTGACTCGTGTGCTAGAGTGAGAAAGGTGGGCCTGAAAGGTAATTAGGGTCATGGCAACGACGGGCACGACGCCTGATTCGAAGTTAACCAGCGTAAGTGGTAGCGTGACAAACAATGCGTATACAAATGGCTCGGTAAAATGATGATTGCAATTCCAGGCCGTCAGTTCACGAATTGAGTGATGAGTGGCATGCAGGCGCCAAAGGAACGGAACGGCGTGTTGGGCGCGATGCATCCAATAATAGAAGAAGTCACCGGCTATCGCGACGAGCACACCTGAAAGGACGGCGAGCCCCGTGTTGATGAGCGGATTGCTAGTACCGTTCCGCAGAGATTCTGACGGGTTGAGCTATCGCAAGATTGGCAGCGCTTCGGGTTGTACGAGCAATTGAATGCTTCGCGCTACTCCAGGCTGGCGTTGAATGAGACCGGCCTTTTCCAGGGTTATCACCATCTGGTGTACAGACGGTGCGGTCACCTCAAAGTGGCGACGCATGTCCGCTTCTGCCGGGGAGCGTTTGAAGATCCTGGTGTAGGCATAAATGAAGGCCAGGTATTGGCCCTGCAGCTGCGTGAACTGTGGCGCTCCGGCAGGAGGCTCTTTGCCAAACGTTTGATTCATTTGAGTTTAACCTGTGTTTCATCGCATCAGGAGGCTCAAATGAATATAAGATATCATGTGGAACTCAACCAGCTTGAACGTGAGCAACTGAACGCTCTTTTGAGCGGTGGCCGTCACTCGGCGCGCAGGCTCAAGCGTGCACAAATCCTGTTGGCGGCGAATGAGGGTGTGAGCGACGAGGTCATCGCTGCGACTTTGAATGTCAGCGGATCGACCATCTATCGCACCAAGCGCCGCCTGGTAGAGGCCAATCTCGAAGGCGCGTTGAGTGAGGAGCCACGGCCCGGCGTTGCCCGCAAACTATCAGCCAAGGAGGAAGCACTGCTGGTGGCGACGGCTTGCTCAACTCCGCCGCCYGGCCGGGCACGTTGGACGCTTGAGCTTCTGGCTGACGAGATGATCAAGCTGACCGATCACGCGCAGATCTCCTGCGAGACCGTGCGCCGAAGGCTTGGTGAAAATCATCTCAAGCCATGGCGAAAAGACATGTGGTGCATTCCCAAGTCGACGGGGAATATGTCGCCCGAATGGAAGACGTCCTGGACCTGTATGCCGAAGCCCCAGACCCGCAAAGGCCGGTTGTCTGCTTTGACGAAAGCCCGGTCCAACTGATTGGCGAGGTGCGGGACCCCATTTCTGCAAAGCCGATGCAGCCCTTGCGCTACGATTGTGAATATCGCCGCAATGGCACCGTCAATCTTTTCGTTTTCTTGGACGCGCATCAGCCATGGCGGCGGGTGAAGGTCACCGATCGGCGCACCAACAAGGACTTCGCCGAGTGCATGCGCGAACTGGTCGACATTGACTATGCTGACGCAAAGACCATTCGTGTTGTTATGGACAATCTCTCTACCCATTCACCCGGCGCGCTATACGACGCGTTTCCTGCCGCCGAAGCCCGTCGTGTGCTCAAGCGGCTTGAATTCCACCACACGCCGAAACACGCAAGTTGGCTGAATATGGTCGAGATCGAGATTGGCGTTTTGAAAAGCCAATGCCTCGACCGCAGGATCGACGACAAACACAGGATGATTGCAGAGATCAATGCTTGGCAGCAGCAGAGAAACGCGCAAAGGGCACAAATCCAATGGATGTTCACCACCGAAAAAGCCCGTGAAAAACTCCACAAGGCC
>NZ_JARWGH010000066.1:0-9003 GCF_036528765.1 Rhizobium sp. BR 362
CAATCTCGTCGTGCCCGAAAACATAACGATCCTGCCGCTCCCGCCGAAATCGCCAGAGTTGAACCCGGTCGAAAACCTCTGGCTCTTCATGCGCGAGAATTGGCTCTCGAACCGAGTCTTCAAATCCTACGACGATATCGTCAATCACTGTTGCGACGCATGGCGAAAACTCGAAAGTCAGCCCTGGCGCATCATGTCCATCGGACGCAGAGAATGGGCCAATGCGTTCTGATCAATGAGAAGCCGTATAAGAGGGTTCGGCGCGTTCAGTGTCCGCCATCGCTTGTCGAAATCAGGCAGAAACCCAAAGACGAACACATCGATATTCGTCGAGGAGAAGTGGGTTCCCTTTTTCAAGGCGGGAAAAGACATACAGTATCGCCTGAACGCCGCGAGCAACCTCGATGCCCGAAGAATTGCTTCAAGAGGTTAGCTGCGATAGCGCTCGCACTCCAACCAATAAAGCCAACATGGGGAAGGTTATGGCAAGGAAAGTCAAATGGTTTGACGCGAACAAGAAGTACGGCTTTATAAAACTGACGATGGTGGCCCGGATATTTTCGTGCATCTCAGTGAAGCTATAAAGGCGAAGCTGCCTCATCTGACTCCAGGCGTACCCATTTCCTATACTCTTGAGATTGAAGACGGCAAAAGGTCGGCAAAAGAGCTCTCGCCAGTGACTATCAGCGCTGATCCAAAGTCCCCCGCCCGAACGATGAAGGAGCCGCCGAACGATTTTACGGACGAATTCGAAAGGGAATGGGGATTACGGCAAGCCTGAAGCTGGCTCGGTTGTTTTCCGGCCTTTAAATTCGGGCGTTGCCTTGTCTTTTCGCTTGGCCTTACAACGAAAGGCCAAGTCGATTTCTCTTGGCCGGTCCCGCTTGCAACCATTATCTGTAGCCCAGACCTTTTTGTTTCGCGCGCGAGGTTCTACGTGGCATATGATTGGAACGGCGCCAGAACACGGCGTATCAAGATATTGAAGTTCGTTGTTTCGCTCTTGATTGGTCTGACGCTCTTGGCCGGCCCTGCTATAATGCTTGTCCGTGCTCATCCCTAGGACAAACACCATGGGCCTCGAATATACCGAGATCTGGCGATGGATATCCACGACTCGCCATTGTCTCGCCAATTGCGGTGGAAAACAAAGCCCGATCGGCCCTGCCCTGTGGATCACTTGGGCATTTCCCTGTGGCGATCCAGCGCCTCAAGCACCGGGATGATTCCTTCAGCTACTTGCGGAGACAGATGCTCAAGTATGATACCGGATCGCACAACTGTTTCGAAGGAACGAGCGTCGACGACGGCGTAGGTATGATCTTCATCTTCAACTAGCGAGTAACTTTGCATGGCATGGATCTCCATAAACCTGTGCCTGACGATCAAGATGCCGGACACCGTACCGAATGATGCACTGGCCGTCACGTCTCCCGAGCGACATTAATCGAACATCGTTATCAAAGAAGACGAATTGGCCGGTCTGCCGAATTTTCGCAATATGGTGAGACCTCAATGCAACGACGCCTGCTCAGACACGCGCAGTTCATTCACGGCTGCATCGGCGATCTCTCAGCTTGACTTTGTACATTATGCGGCGAAGCAAATCGCCTGCGCCATACGGACAAGTCGCCCTGGCGGTATTTTATGCATTTCCAGGTTTGACGGTGAGTGTCGATAAAGATCGTCGCTCCACAAAACGAGACGCACAGCGCCAATCGCATCTGTGAATGTCAGATCGGTTTTCCTGTACCATGCCGCCGCGTAAGGGCGCGTGGTTTGGCTGAGAACATCTCCCGCCCACAGCGTCACGAGACTATAGAGGGCCAAAAGTGAAGGTGTCGTGCGGATGATGGCGTTGCCATTCCACTGGCGCTGGGTCTCCACACCAAGATGGGCGCGTGTTTCGGCGAACGTCACTTCGATCTGCCAGCGCCGAACGAAATAGGCGATGATCTGGGTCGGCTCGAGCTCGGTATTGGTGCTCATAAACGCCTGCGGTTCGCGGCGGCCGGTCGGGTCTCGAACCAGGACCCAGCGAATTGGCCTTGGCGGGGTTCCCCGCCGATACCACAAGCCAGTGCCTGTCGTGATATCAAGGTGTTTATCGGTTTGTCTGCCATACCAAGTTGACGCGATGACGCGTTGCCAGACGGTCTTGGGATTGTTGAGGACCGCCTTGAGCTTGGGCAAGGGCATGCCTTTTTGTGCGGGCCGACCGAGCGTGTGTTCGTGTCGCGGATCTGGCGGGGTGAACAGACTGGCATCGAGACGCAGGCGTGTGATGAGGGTGGCCCTGTCTGGCAGCGCTGCAGCCAATGTGTGGACAGCAAAACTGCTGTCGCCAACAAAAATGAGATCGCGTCCAGGCAGCCAGCGGCAAAGCTGCATCACGCCCTGTCTTGCCCAATCCGTCAGCAGTTTGTGTCTTCGTCCCCTCTTTTTGTCGTAGCGCTCTGAGGGGCATAAAAGCGTTAAGACTGGTAGGGCCTTGATGCATTTGGCCCATGGGACCGGGGCAAGAACCATGAAGCTCAACCAGCGCAAGCCGCTGGCTTTGACGAAGTGACCGTGACTGGAGCGCACTGGATCGCGATAAATGCCACGCGCGGCAATCTTTGGTCCCCATCGGCGTTCGATGGTGTCATCCATACCGATGACAATGGGACCATCGGGTACGAGGCTGGCGACAACGACCGATAACAGCCGCGAAGCCAACGTACGCGGGTTCCAACGCGCGCGATTAAGGAGCTGATGGTAGAGGGAAAAATTGCCAGCCTCGGCGCGGCCGGTGATCCGCAAACAGGACGTCACTGTTCGTTTGCCTGGAGACAGGATCGCACCCATCACCAGGACCAGGAGATGCTCCCAGCTGGGTGCCGTGAACCAGGGACGAAACGACGACAGCCACTGGCGAAGGATTTGCGGAACAGGATCACCCGACCCGACGCAGTTCTCATTATGATCGGTCATCCACCGGTTCGAATCCGGTCACGCGAAACAGGCAAGTCAGAGAGACTGCGGCGAATTGATTCACCCCGCTCAAATTGCCTCAAAATGAGAGTGCCGCGCGCGCCACGCTGCCAGTACGCGGAAGATCAGCGCCGCCGCAACAAACCCGAAATTCCAAAGAGATTTTGTACAAAGTCAAGCTAAGTCAGCATCAGCATCAGCATGCCTTCGAGCTCGCGCCCGGTCTGGTTGATCGTGATGCCCCCGAGCGTCGAACGGAGATCCATGTAGCCGACGGCTAGGCCCAGCGACGTATTTTTCGTGATGTTGAGATATTGCGAGATCAGCGGCGGCACGATGACCCGCAGGGCCTGCGGCAAGATTACCAGACGCATCGTGCGTCCTGAGGAGAGCCCAAGCGCATGCGCCGCTTCAGACTGGCCCTTCGAAATGGCAAGAATGCCGGAACGAACGATTTCCGCAATGAAGGCGCCGGTATAGAGGCTCAGCCCTATCCAGAGCGCGATGAAGGCATTGCGCAACTGCAGACCGCCGGTGAAGTTCAAGCCCTTCAAGGCCGGACAGTCTAAGTGGAAGCCGAGTACGTAAAGGAGGATTATCATCGGCAACGCAAAGACGCCCAGGCTCTTCCACCACGTGGCCGGGCGCTGACCGGTTTTGCCTTGGACCTGCGCGGCGTGCTTTTACCAATCCCCGATGCCCGATGAGTGAAAGCGCCACAATAGTCAGAATCGCTACGTAATTGAGATCAAATGCTCCAAGCACATCAGGAGCCGGCCCCAGGCTTTGCGAGAAGGCGGGCGTGGGTAGGTAGATGCCGCGGTTCGTAACCGCGATGCTGTCCCAGAGCATTATCGCTGCTGTGGGATGCTCGCCGCGAAATGCGTTCGGTGTCGGCATCGCCTGCGACATCACCGCAGCTACGACGATGATCCAGAGCAGAGCCGGAATGTTGCGGAAGCTCTCGACATAAACCGTCATCAAGCGGGCGACGATCCAGTTGTCTGAAAGCCTCAGCACCCCTGCCAAAACGCCAAGAATTGATGCGGTCAAGCACGCCATTGCGGCGACAATCAGCGTGTTGAGCAGGCCGACGACGGCGGCACGGGCGTGTGTGCTTGTGCTGGAGTAGTCGATGGCATGCGGAGAAATGTCGTAACCGGCCGTGCTCCATAGAAAACCGAAGGAGAAGTCTTTTCCAAGTGCGGCGAGATTGCGAATCGTGTTGTCGACCAGCCACGCTGCCGCAAGCAGGAGCAGGATGAACGCCAGGATCTGGATCGTCCGTGCTCGATAACGGGTGTCGTTAAACAGCATGCCCAGGTGAAACGGCTGGCGCGGAGCACCGGTTTTCATTGTCATGCGAGATATCTCCCTGAAGGTCTGCGCGGCCTTCGGTGCGGGCAGACGAGGCGAAAGCGAAAGGCGCGGGGGCAAGCCCGCACCTTGAAGGCTCTCAGCGGAACGGCAGCGGGTACATAAGACCGCCCTGGTTCCACAAGGCGTTTTGTCCGCGGGCCAATCCGATCGGCGTTTTCTCGCCGATGTTCTTGGCGAAGATTTCCCCGTAATTGCCCTCGGCGGCAATCACACGTTTGGCCCAGGCGGCATCGAGGCCGAGCTGTTCGCCGAGATTGCCTTCCTTGCCCAACAGGCGGTTTATTTCGGGGTTGTCGGTGCCGGCGGAAAGCTTCTCGACATTCTCTGCGGTGACGTCGAGCTCTTCGGCAGCAATCAGCGCCTGCAACGTCCATCGCGCCACATCAGCCCATTGGTCGTCGCCCTGACGCACAAGCGGACCCAATGGCTCTTTCGAGATGACATCCGGAAGAATGACGTGGTCCTGCGGAGTCTTGAAGCTGGAGCGCGTAGAGGCGAGGTCCGATCCGTCGCTGGTATAAACGTCGCAGGCGCCAGCCAAGTACTTCTGGGCGATGTCGGCATTGTTCTCGACCGGTACCGGCTCGTAGGTCATGCTGTTCTTGCGAAAATATTCCGCAAGGTTCAGCTCGGTGGTGGTGCCTGTCTGGATGCAGATCGTCGCGCCGTTCAGGTCCTTGGCGCTCTTTGCGCCGAGCGCCTTTGGCACCATGAAGGCTTGCCCGTCATAGAAATTCACGCCGGCAAAGGTGAACTTGAGGTCGACGTCGCGCGAAAACGTCCAGGTCGTAGTGCGCGACAGGATGTCGATTTCGCCCGATGCGAGCGCCGTAAAGCGCGTCTGGCCGGTCGTCGGCACGAAGTTCACCGCATTGGGGTCCTTCAGGACCGCGGCGGCGATCGCCCGACAATAGGCGACGTCCATGCCTTGCCAAACGCCGGACGCATCCGGCGCGGAGAAACCAGCCTGACCACCGGTCACGCCGCAGTTGAGCTTGCCACGCGCCTGGACGTCGGCCATCGTGCCGGCCGACGCTATGCCCGCCGTCAGCGTCGCCGCGGCCACTGTGGCCAACAACAAAGTCTTCTTCATTGACATTCTCCCGGTTTGTGATCCGAAAGCAGCGGCTTCCTGCCGGTTCTCCGCTTTGGGATCGGTTGAGTTCCCGATTGTTCGTCGTTCCGCAGAGCCTGGTGACACGTATTGTTATTGGTCGATTTCGAGCATCGCCTCTATCTCGACGGGTGCATTCATCGGCAAAGCGGCGACGCCGACGGCGGAGCGCGCGTGCTTGCCTTTGTCGCCGCAGACAGCGAGGAGGACATCAGACGCCCCGTTTGCAACGAGATGTTGCTCGGTGAAGTCCTCAGCCGAAGCCACGAAGACCGTGATCTTGATGATCCGTGCAATCCGATCGAGGCTGCCGAGATGTGCCTGCGCCTGGGCGAGGATGTTCAAGGCGCATTGTCTGGCAGCCAGCGCTGCGGCCGTGACGTCAAGCTCGCGGCCGACGAGACCTGTGGCAATCAACTTGCCGTTCGACAGTGGCAGCTGACCCGACGTGAGAATGAGATTGCCGCTTGCGACGATGGGGAGATAGTTCGCTACCGACTTCGCCGCTTCAGGCAGTTCTAGCCCGAGTTCGGCCATGCGTTTTTCAATCGTTTGAGACATCGGCGCGCCTCACAGTTTAGAGATGGCGGCGTTGATGCGGGTGATCGCATCATCGACAGTCGAGCGAGGACAGCCGAGATTGACGCGCATATAGCCGCGGCCCTCAATCCCAAACTTCTGGCCCTTGTCGAGCCAGACGCGCGCCTTGGTCAGCATGAATTTTTCGAGTGTTGCGGCATCCATGCCGAGCCCACGGCAATCCATCCAGGCGAGATAGAGCGAGTCTGCCGGAAGCACGCGGACCTTGTCGGTCGCATTATTGATCCGATCCGCGAAATAGAGGTGATTGCCGCGCACATAGGCGAGCATCTCCTCCAGCCAGGGTTCGCCATGGGCATAGGCCGCTTCGCAAGCGACCATGCCCAGTACGTTGACCAGCGGGAACATGTTGCGGTCGTATTGGCGCAGCAGTTCACCACGCAGCCGCGGATTCGGCACGAAGATATTTGCGCATTGCAGACCCGGCAGATTGAAGGTCTTGCTCGGCGCGGTGCACGTGATGCTCATTTGCGCGAATTTTTCGCCCAGCGATGCGAAGGCGATGTGTTTCTTCGCCGGGTTGAGGATCAGGTCCTGGTGAATTTCGTCGGAAATCACCAGAATGTCGTGCCGGGCGCAGATCTCTCCCATGGTCCGCAGTTCTTCTTCCGACCAGACATTTCCGGTCGGATTGTGCGGATTGCTGAGGATGAAGATCTTCGTGTTGGGCCGTATGGCCGCCTCGAAAATGGCGGCATCGAACCGGTAGCCGTCCTCGGTGCGAACGAGCGGGGCGAAGGCCAGATGACGGCCATTCATCAGCATGTCGTTGTGGAAATGGGCATAGACGGGCGGCTGGATGAGAATGGAGTCGCCAGGCGCGGAAAACGCCTGTGCGGCGACCTTCAGGATGGTAATGATGCCGGCCGAGGCAACAACCCATGCCGGCGCCACGTCAAAACCGAAGCGCTTTGCCTGCCATCCGGTCACGGCCTCAAGGTAATTTTTGGTCATGCCGCCGGGATAGCCGAAGACGCCGTGCTGGACAGCCTCGGCAAGCGCATCGATGACCGGTCGCGGGGCTTTGAAATCGGTATCGGCAACCCACATGGGAAGAGGATCGGCGGCCGCTTCGTCTGCGGACAGCAGGCGCTCGGCGAAAGCCCATTTCATCGAGTTGCTGTTCTTGCGATCGATGACCTCGTCAAAAATAGATGACGGCATGGCGTGATCCCCACGCGGATGCGGCGCAGTTGCAAGCTTCGTCAATACATTTCCTTTCGTCCGTCGCGGCTGCCTCGGCAGGATCATGGTTGACGAAAAGGTTAATCGCAGTGCATTATGAATGGAAATGGTATGAATTCATGTGGTGATGAGCGGAGGTCATAATGATAGATCGGCAGCATCTTGCGATCCTGAGGGAAGTCAACCGTCACGGCAGCGTCACCGCGGCGGCCGAGAAGATGAACGTCACACAGTCGGCGCTCAGCCACACGATCGCGAAGTTCGAGGATCGGCATGGCATCAAGATCTGGATGAAAACCGGTCGGGGTTTGCGCCTAACGCAAACGGGCGAATACCTGCTCACCGTGGCCGAGCGGGTTCTGCCGCAACTGGAGCACGCGGAACGGGTCCTCATAGACTTCTCATTGGGGCGAAGAGGAATGCTCCGAGTTGGCATGGAATGCCATCCCTGCCAGCGCTGGCTCTCGAGAATGGCGACACCCTATCTGGCTCAGTGGCTCGACGTGGATTTCGACGTGCGCACCGCCTTTCGCTTCGACGGGGTCGAGGCGCTGCTCGGTTATGAAATCGACCTCTTGATAACGCCGGACCCGGTAGAGGCGCCGGAGCTGCTGTTCACGCCCGTGTTCGATTACGAGCTGGTCCTTATGGTGCACGAGTCCCATCCTCTTGCCGGCAGGACATGCGTGCAACCGCACGATCTGATGGACGAAGAGCTAATCACTGTTCCCGTCACCCTAGAGCGATTGGACATTTACACCAAGTTTCTCGTTCCCGCCCATTATCGGCCCCGTCAGCACCGCACGGCCGAAACCGTAGACCTGATGTTGCAACTCGTCTGCGCGGGCAGGGGGGTCACCGTCCTTCCGGACTGGTTGCTGCACGAGGATGGGGCAGGAATGCCGATACGGGCGCTCAGCCTCGGAGAAGCCGGCATCCGGAAGAGCATCAATCTGGGCGTCAGGCGCGGCGAGGAGACCATCTCCTATATCGATGGCTTCCTGACGCTTGCCCGAGAGATGGGCCGCACACCCCTCGCGTGATTGCGGGATGCGTGGTGAGGCAGTTTCGTTCGCCGCGCAAGTTGCGTGTCCTGCCGCATTAGCCGTCCGAGACAAAACCGATTGCCATGCCAAGGCGTCCTGGGTGACGGTTGCGCGCGCCACGCCGGAAGCCAAGCGCTCGTAGAAACGCGCTGCGGCCTCAAGACATGAAGCGCGAGTACAATCTGATCGAGCGACGCGCGGAAACCGACACTAGAGTCCTTCCTCATCTGTTGCGGGGTAAGCTGGCGGCGCGCGATACCAACGGAACGAGCATAAAAGCTACGGCCGGCAGCACAAGCCAGTTGACCGTGCTCCAGCCTGAGCTGTGCAGCAGCGAACCGGCGAAAAAGGAGGCGCAGGCAACTGTCCCGAACACCATAAATGCATTAGAGTCGGATTCGAAAAGCGTTCAACGATATCCATACCTTGCTAGCCGTCTGGTGATGAGACGAATGTGGGCGATCATGATCCACGCTTCGGCTGATGCGATCGAGCGTTCGACGTCTTTGGCCAATCTGCGGCATCTGCCAAGCCAGGCGAAGGTCCGTTCGACCACCCATCGACGCGGCAGAACCTCGAAGCCTTTCGCCTTGTCTGAGCGCTTGATGATCTCGATCGTCCAGCGCCCGATCTTTTTCAGTCGCCGCTTCAACTTATCGCCCGCATAGCCACCATCGGCGAAGACATGCAGTAACCATGGCCACC
>NZ_JARWGH010000067.1:0-7331 GCF_036528765.1 Rhizobium sp. BR 362
ATGCTCACCTGTCGCGCCTGTGGCGTCGACCCTCTCACCTGGCTGCGCCAGGTGCTCACTGAGTTGCCGCAGCGCGACGAAACCGCGGACATTGGAGACCTGCTACCGTTCAACTTCTCCAAAAACTCTGCGGCCTAACAGAGCCGGATATCGCTACCAACCAACGCGAGGGCCGTTCAGGGATGCCGACCCGTCAATGTGCATGGAAAATCGCGCTTACGGATATTCTGCTGCGAAGATGGTTGTAAGCTTCCTGCCCATATCGCCCCCGCTATCGAACAACGCCAATATACAATTCAGCCTCCGATGCACAAAGAGTAGGGCAGTCGACGCGTGCATAACTGCTTCCGGCCCAAACCAGTCATGGGCAATCGGGCCAACCACTCGGCTTGCCGAACAATTCAGTTTCAGATGGAGCTTGGAATAGCAGGGTCGCGGGTTCCAATTCCTTCAAGGCGTTTAACCTAAGGCAGTTCGGTTATCCGTCTTAATCCCATCACACAGCACAGTCGCGCACTATTTTAACAAAGCCCTCAGCCGAGGCGTCGCAAAATCGAGAAACGTTCTGAGTTTCAGCGGCATCAGGCCTTCCGATTTATGAAGAAGGTGAACCGGCGACGCCTCATGCTCATACTCCTCCAGCAATGGAAGGAGAAAGCCAAGATCGACGGCCCGCTTTGCCTGATAGGCCATGACGCGCGTTATCCCGAGACCTGCCGCCGCAGCATCGACCGCCGCTTCGGCGGTATTGACGGAAAGGCGTGTCCGAATTGGCACGGCGATCTCTCTTTCGCCCTCGCGGAACGCCCATACCTGAGTCGAAAGTACTCCATTGAAGGCTATGCAATCGTGACCCTTAAGGTCCTCAGGATGCGAGAGACGGGAATGCCGCTGGAGATAATCGGGATTGGCATAGGTAGTGGTGCGGATCGAACCCAGACGCGTCGCGATCAGGCTGCTATCTGAAAGCTCGCTGATGCGCAAAGCGACATCGATATGGTCGTCGGCAAGACTGATCATTCGGTCACTCATCGTCAGATGAATGTTGATCTCCGGAAATGCCTTCAGGAAGTCCGTTATGATTGGCAACACATGCAGGCGACCGAAGACAATCGGCGCCGTCATTGTCAGGTCTCCCTTTGGCGCAGCATATTCCCCGGTGGCACGGCGTTCGACTTCTTCTACTCGCTCGAGAATCTCGCGCGCCGCAGCGACATAATCCTTCCCGACCTCTGTCAGCAGGATCCGTCGGCTGGTGCGGGTGAACAGGCGAACACCAAGATAGGCTTCCAACTCAGCTATCTTGCGGCTGACTGTCGGCAAAGGCGCGTGCAGGGCACGTGACGCAGCTGAAATACTGCCATGTTCCGCGACGGACAAAAGAACCGCCATGGCATCAAGACGATCCATACTCGCCTTCCATAAAATGAGAGGGTGCCTACAGAAATGACACTCTACTACAAAAATATGGATGTCACTAGATTTCTCCCGTCACCGGATGATTGTGTCCGGACCGTTAGGGAGCCAGCCATGAAACTCTACCACTTTCCTTTATCGGGCCATGCGCACCGCGCTCGTCTTTTCCTGTCTTGATCAACGTGGATGCCGAGATTATCGACCTCGACCTGGCAAACGGTGAGCACAAGACGCCGGAATTCCTGAAGCTCAACCCTTTCGGCCAGGTGCCGGTGCTGGAAGACGGTGATGTCGTCGTCAACGATTCCAATGCAATCCTCGTGTATGTTGCTACAAAGCTTGGCCGCAAGGACTGGTTGCCGGACGATCTGGCTTCGATTGCGAAGATCCAGAAGTGGCTTTCCGTTGCCGCCGGAGAAATTGCCTATGGCCCCTGCGCGGCCCGACTGATCACCGTTTTCGGGGCAGATTTCCGGGCCGATGAGGTGATTGCGCGTGCTCACCGGATACTTGGCTTGATCAATGCGGAACTCGAAAAACACCCCTTTATCATAGGCGATAGGCCGACCATCGCAGATGTGGCGCTCTACAGCTACATCGCAGGTGCGCCCGAAGGCAACGTCGATCTGACGCCGCATCCCCAGGTTGGCCAATGGTTGGCGCGGATCGAAGCTTTATCCGGTTTTGTCGCTCTACCGAAAACGGCAGTCGGCCTCGCCGCCTGAGATAATCTTGCGGACGGGGCTTTGGTCCCGGCCGCCGCTTCTCGTAGGAGGTTTCAATGCCTGCTGAAGAATTCCCACTCTCATCACCATGGCATGCCGGGGAACTGCAGTTACAGCGGCACGCCGGTGTGGTTGATCAGATGGACCCGATCGGGCGCAAGGTCTTGCGTCGGTTCCTGCTCGATCAGCATCGTGAGTTTTACAATCTGCTGCCCTTTATTGTCATCGGCTCGGTCGATCGCGAGGGCATGCCATGGGCGACGATCCGTAGTGGGCGGCCGGGCTTCCTGCATTCGCCCGATCCACTGACCCTGGATATCAATGCCGTCGGCGATCCTGATGATCCGGCAGAAGCCGGAATGAAGGACGGTGATGCCATCGGTCTGGTTGGCGTCGATCTCATCACCCGTCGACGCAATCGTTTGAACGGGACCGTGATCCGCAACGGCGATGACTTTATTTCCGTGTCCGTGGGGCAGAGCTTCGGCAATTGTCCGCGCTACATCCAGAATAGACAGTTCAGCTTTGTGCGCGATCCGGCAAAGCCGACCCGTTCCGAAGCGCTGGTTTCAGACCGGCTGGACGGAGAGGAACGGCGCATCATCGAAGCTGCCGACACCTTTTTCGTTGCATCTTATGTGGATCGCGACAGTGAAGGACGGCAGGTGGATGTCTCCCATCGAGGTGGCCGGCCGGGTTTCGTTCGCGTCGATGCCGATGGTGGCCTGACGGTGCCGGATTTCAATGGAAACCTGTTCTTCAACACGCTCGGCAATTTCGTCATCAATCCGCGCGCCGGACTTCTGTTCGTTGATCATGAGACGGGTGACATGCTGCAAATCACCGGCAGGGTTGAAGTCATTTTGGATTCACCCGAAATTGCCGCCTTTGATGGCGCGGAACGCCTTTGGCGTGTCCTGCCGGAGAGGGTGGTGCTGCGCAAAGATCCGTTGCCGCTGCGATGGAGCCTTCTCGAAGGCGGCATCTCACCGAGCAGCCTGATGACCGGGGCATGGAGGGAGGCCGCAAGCCGCTTGAAGATTGCCGCCCAGCCAAAGACATGGAGGCGCTTCCGCGTGGAACGTATCGTCCAGGAAAGCTCAACAATCCGTTCGCTTCATCTTGCACCGGTCGATGAAGAGGCCCTTATTCCGCACCTTGTCGGTCAGCATCTGCCGATCCGCATACAAAACGGGACGGCGACGCTCCGTCGGAGCTATACGATATCCAGCGCTCCATCGGATGGCTTCTATAGGCTGAGTGTGAAGCGGGAGGGGCGGGCATCCACGCTCCTGCACGCAATGCAGGAGGGCGACAAGATCGAGGCACTGGCGCCAGTCGGTGCGTTCACCATCGACGCCATGGAACGCAACCGACCGGTCGTTCTGCTCGCGGCTGGCATCGGCATCACGCCCTTGCTTTCGATGCTGCGCCATCTCGTCCACACCGGCGACAGAACGCGCTGTCGTCGACCAGTCTGGCTGTTCCGGTCGTCGCGCATTTCTGCCGAAAGAGCCTTTGATCGCGAAATTGGTGAACTGGTTGCCCGCAGCGAAGGCACGGTTCGGGATATCAGGGTGCTCGGATCCCCCGATATCGATGAGGAGGGCCTTTTCGATGCAGTCGGTCGCATCGACATTGCGCTGTTGAAGGCACATTTGCCATTTGGCGACTATGATTTCTACATCTGCGGACCGGCATCTTTCATGCAGTCGATGTATGACGGCTTGCGTGGGCTAAACGTTGCCGACGATCGTATCCATGCCGAGACGTTCGGCCCCTCTGGCGTGAAGCGCGATCGTGCTGTATCCGCATCGCCGTCGTCGCTCAATCCTCCCGCTTCGATTCCAAGCCTCGTTACTTTCACTCAATCTGGAAAGGACGCGCTCTGGAAGCCAGGCGGTGGGTCACTGTTGGAGCTCGCAGAGCAGAGTGGTCTAAGCCCGCCTTACGGCTGCAGGGCCGGCCATTGCGGCGATTGCCGAACCAAGATTATCGGGGGCGGGGTCAGTTATCGATCGGAGCCCAGCTACGCTGTGGCAGATGATGAGGCACTGATTTGCTGTTCGGTGCCTGCACAAATGAACGAGGATTTGCAACTGGACATGTGAGGGCTGGCAAATTCAGTGCCGAAGCAAAGTGCAGAACGCAGACACCTGCATCGTTGGACGCCTCACAGACCCCTACAACGGGTCAGGATCCGAGAAAGATTGCTAGTTCTCTGGCAACTTATAGCGCGTCTCATCCTGATCGTCGCGCTATAGTCGAAGCCGATACTTGACCGCAACAGGGGAGCGAAATCGAGGTTTGTCCTCATAGCCATATCCTCCTTATAAGCAACATGGATACAAGGAGACGCCAAGAACGACCGGCGTCTCCTGGACTTGTGTCAATCCCCGTCGGGCGACGGTTTCAAGGGGGAGTGGAGTTTCCCGGTAGAAAAATTTGTTTACCACGGCAGTAAGATCCGAACTCAGATAGAGAGATGCGCAATAATCATGACGATGACTTCTGCTGACGTCACCGGTGAAGGACGCTAAGATCGTTTCTCGTTTGGGTGAGCGGCAATCACAGCGGGGACGACGCGGTGTATAAGCAGGATGTCGTAGTTGCCGGATCTATGGCAAGCGCCAGGCGTTCGGCGCCGCCACCCGGATTGTCGACGTGTTCAAGGAAGACCGTGAGCGGATCACAACAGAAAGCGATCGAGCGGGTTCAGCGCTTCGCATTCACGATCTCTTTCAGCAAAATCTGTTCTTTACCGCCAATCAGCTCGTTCAGACGACAGGCCTATCCGCGCCCACAGTCAATGCAGCGCTGGCAGACTTGGAGCGTTTCGGCATCATCGAGGAAGTGGCGGGTCGCAAGCGCGGGCGCGTCTTCAGCTATAGACGGTATCTCGCAATTCTGAGCGAGGGCACTGATCCCTTGCCCACGACTGAATAAAGAAACCAATAAATATGGGTCATTGCTTCTATTCCGTTCAACTGCAATAGACGCCAAACTACCGCGCCTGAGGTTCGACTCCGATCAAGGCGATCGAATCGAGCGACTCTGATTAAAGCGAGTTGTTTCGTTACTCAAAATCGCTGTCGCCAGCGCGACACTGCGGTTAGGCGACAAGTGGAGCATGTTGATCATCGCACATCTGGTCGCCGGTCCGATGCGGTTCAACGAGCTGAAGCGCACCATCGGCGAAGTTTCGCAGCGTATGTTAACTTTGACCTTGCGGAGCTTGGAGAAAGATGGCCTGGTCTCCCGGGAAATTTTTCCAACAATTCCTCCGAGGGTAGAGTACCGGCAGACGCCGCTGGGTCAAACCTTGATGACACCCGTTATGGCGTTGATCGAGTGGTCGGTTGCGTATCAGGATGATGTGGTCAAAGCGCGAGCTAACTTCAATCAGCAGGCGTAGACGGGGCGTGACGAGGATAGCAGCCTTGGTCGCGCCGGATTGGCAGCAGGAGGTGGGCTAACTCTGGTGACATTGGCCGATGCGTTTCGAAGGGCGCAATGCTATTCCCCCGCGTTCTTTGGGCGGAATGTTGCAGTTAGGATCTAGTCGTCGCCGACGGAAAACCTGTTTCTGCCCTTAAAGTTCGTACTTTAAAGCCGGAGCCCGGGTCGCCGCGAGGCCGGTCACGAACTGCCTGATCCGCAGCGTGGAGAACAGAGGCCCGCGTTCGCTGTCACGGACGATCCTCAGCGCGAACATGTCGAGGAGGCCGGCGCCTGTTACGTCGCCCCTCGAGTTAGTCAGGCCCTGGCCTGCCCTGCGGGACGGCTCACTTAGCACTACTTTGGCAGAATTGAATTTAGGTTCATTTGGAACCTGATACGGCAGTGTGGACATCGTTGTGGTGGATGGTGGTTTGAGAGTGCGGCTATGACGGCACGCCGGACAGCTGGCAGTGTCGGCTTAGGCGGGCCGTGCCTCTTTCTTTTTTTCCCGCTTTGCCTTGTTGAGGCGCTGATGCTGAAGAAAGGCATAGGCAATCATCGTCATCAACGCGTGTCGGTGTAGGCCCTGCCATGATCGGCCTTCAAAGTGATCGAGGCCGAGTTCTTCCTTCATCTGCTGATGGGCCTGCTCGCAGACCCATCTTGCTTTGATGGCGGCCGCGAGAGCTTTCAAGGTCGCCTCGGCCGGCAGATTGGAGAGATAATATTTGCGCTCGTCGTTTGAACGCCATTCACCAACGAGCCACGCTTCTTCGCCCGGCATGTGCTGCTGTCCCTTGTCGAGGATGCGTTGCGGGTTGCCATCAGCAATCCGAATGCGTAGGGCCGCGAAGCGTGCGGTCAGTCGAGCTTTGGTGCCGTGACGCCAACTGACCTTCTTCCAGGTCGCTCCTTCCAGGATCGCTTCGGCTGCGGTCGACAGCGTATCGGGGATCGAATGCTTGCGCGGTCTTCCATGGCCGGCGACAGGAAAGATCAATGCGACATCATGAGGATAAACCTTCTGATGCTTGGGAATGCCGACGGCCCAGGTGAGATTGCGTGCACTGAGCCCCTGGCGAAACGCAGCCGACAGACCATAGCCGGCGTCGGCAAGGACGGTACCAAACCGCACGCCTGCAGCCATCAGCCGATCGATCTCGTCGAGCGCGATCTCCGGTTTGGTGCGGGATCGGCGCATCTCCTCGGGAATGCCGGCCTTCGCCATCCGATCCTGATCACTGGTCCAGCTCTCGGGCAGGAACAGCCGCAGGCCAACGGGAACAGGAACCTCGTCGCGGGCCAGCGTCAACGACACTAGCGTCTGGCAATTGGCGCGCTTGCCGAGCATCGACGCATACTGCGGTGCGACCCCAACGGAATGGTCGCCCTTCTTCGGAATAGCCGTGTCATCGATCACCAGAAAAGCATCTGAAGCCCCGACAATCCTGTCGGCCCGCACCGCCAGTTCCGCCTCAAGAGGACCGGCATCCCAAATCCCATCCGAGATGAAATGATGCAGGCGGTCGTAGCGATCTAGTGCCAGACGTTCCGCCATCGGCTCGATACTCTTGCGATCGCCCGGTCCGATGAGGCCCGAAATATACACCGGGCACATCTGCCGCCGCTTCTTGTGACCAAGCTTCTCAACGAACGGCTTCAGCCAATCCGTCAATGCAACATTCTGCTCTGCCATCCCATGCACCCTCGTTGGAATGCCAAGGATGGCCGATCATCGTTACCTGAGAG
>NZ_JARWGH010000068.1:0-6631 GCF_036528765.1 Rhizobium sp. BR 362
TCAAGAAGCTGATCCCGATCCGCGACGCCGTCCGCGAGATCGTGAAGGCCCAGGAACTGGATCGCCCGTGGCGCGATCTGCAGGTACGTCTTCGGATTGCCTGGTCGAACTTCGTTCGCGACTTCGGGCCGATCAATCACACGACGGTCTCGATCACCGAGGACACCGAAACCAGGGAAGTGCGCGAAACGCATCGCCAGCCAAACCTCCAGCCCTTCCGCGACGATCCCGATTGCTGGCTGGTCGCCTCCATCGAGGACTATGACCTGGAAACCGACACGGCAAAGCCCGGGCCGATCYTTTCCGAACGGGTGATCTCGCCCCCTCCCCCGCCCGTCATCACGTCCGCGGCCGATGCGCTGGCGGTCGTATTGAACGAGCGTGGTAGGGTCGATATCGAGCATATCGCCGAACTGCTACACATGGATGCCGACTCCGCGGTCGATGAGCTCGGCGATGCCATCTTCCGCGAGCCAGTGGACGGTTTCTGGCAGACCTCGGACGCATATCTCTCCGGTCCAGTCCGGACGAAGCTCACTGTCGCTGAAGCGGCCGCCGCCCTCGATCCCGCCTTCGAGCGCAATGTTCGCGCACTGCAGGCGGTGCAGCCGACCGACCTCAGTCCGTCTGACATCACCGCACGCCTCGGCGCTCCCTGGATTGCGGCGGCTGACGTGGTCGCGTTCGTCAAGGAGACGATGGGCGCCGATGTCAGGATCCATCACATGCCCGAACTTGGCTCATGGACGGTCGAGGCGCGGCAGCTTGCCTACAGCGCATCGGGCACGTCCGAATGGGGCATGAGCCGCCGGCATGCCGGCGAGCTGCTMGCCGACGCGCTGAACAGCCGCGTCCCGCAGATCTTCGATGTCTTCAAGGACGTCGACGGCGAGCGCCGGGTGCTGAACGTCGTCGATACCGAAGCCGCCCGCGACAAGCTGCAGAAGATCAAGGAGGCCTTCCAGAATTGGGTCTGGACCGACCCTGATCGCACCGACCGGCTAGCGCGCGTTTACAACGACCGCTTCAACAACATAGCGCCGCGAAGGTTCGACGGTTCCCATCTCCAACTCCCTGGCGCCTCTGGTGTCTTTGTTCTTTACGGGCACCAGAAACGCGGCATCTGGCGGATCATTTCGTCCGGCTCCACCTACCTTGCGCATGCCGTCGGCGCCGGCAAGACCATGACCATGACGGCGGCGATCATGGAGCAGCGGCGGCTCGGGCTTATCGCCAAGGCGATGCTGGTCGTACCGGGCCATTGCCTGGCCCAGGCCGCGCGCGAGTTTCTCGCCCTCTATCCCAACGCCCGCATTCTCGTCGCCGACGAAACCAACTTCACCAAGGACAAGCGGGCTCGCTTCCTCTCCCGCGCCGCAACTGCCACCTGGGACGCAATCATCATCACGCATTCGGCCTTCAGATTCATCTCGGTACCGTCCGCGTTCGAACAGGAAATGATCCAGGACGAGTTGCAGCTCTACGAGGACTTGCTTACCAAGGTCGATAGCGACGACCGGGTCTCGCGCAAGCGGCTCGAGCGCCTGAAAGAGGGTCTGAAGGAGCGCCTGGAATCGCTCTCTACCCGCAAGGACGACCTGCTGACCATCTCCGAAATTGGCGTCGACCAGATCATCGTCGACGAGGCGCAGGAGTTCCGCAAGCTTTCCTTCGCGACCAATATGTCAACACTGAAGGGCATCGACCCGAACGGCTCGCAACGCGCCTGGGACCTTTATGTGAAGTCCCGTTTCATCGAGAGCAAAAATCCCGGCCGCGCTTTGGTGCTGGCGTCCGGCACGCCGATCACGAATACGCTCGGTGAAATGTACTCGATCCAGCGGCTGCTGGGCCGCGACGCCCTGCATGAGCGCGGGCTGCATGAATTCGACGCCTGGGCATCCTGCTTTGGCGACACGGCCACCGAACTCGAGATCCAGCCCTCCGGCAAATACAAGCCGGTCAGCCGGTTTGCATCCTTCGTCAACGTGCCCGAGCTGATCGCCATGTTCCGTTCATTCGCCGATGTCGTCTTGCCCGCGGACCTCAGAGAGTACGTCAGGGTTCCTGATACCTCGACTGGTCGCCGGCAGATTCTCACTGCCAAGCCGACACCTGCCTTCAGGGCCTATCAGCATATTCTCGACGCCCGCATCAAGGCGATCGAGATGCGCGAGGGGCCGGCCGAGCCCGGCGACGATATCCTGCTCTCGGTCATCACTGATGGCCGCCACGCGGCAATCGATCTCCGGCTTGTCGTCCCGGCCAACGACAACGAGGTGGACAACAAGCTCAATCTCCTGATCCGCAACGCATTCCGCATATGGCGGGAAACGGCAGAAAACACCTATCTCCGTCCGGACGGCAAGCCGTTTGACCTGCCTGGCGCCGCGCAAATGATCTTCTCCGATCTCGGCACCATCAATGTCGAGAAGACCCGCGGCTTCTCGGCCTATCGCTGGATCCGTGACGAACTGGTCCGTCTCGGCGTGCCGGCTAACGAAATCGCTTTCATGCAGGATTACAAGAAGACGGAAGCCAAGCAGCGCCTGTTCGCGGACGTTCGCGCCGGCCGGATTCGTTTCCTCATCGGATCGTCCGAAACGATGGGCACCGGCGTCAACGCCCAGCTCAGGCTCAAGGCCCTTCATCACCTCGACGTGCCGTGGCTGCCCTCGCATATCGAGCAACGCGAGGGCCGTATCGTGCGGCAGGGCAACCAGCACGATGTCGTCGATATTTTCGCCTACGCAACCGAGGGGTCGCTCGACGCCTCGATGTGGCAGAACAACGAACGCAAGGCGCGCTTCATCGCGGCGGCGCTCTCCGGCGATACCTCGATCCGCCGCCTCGAAGATCTCGGCGAAGGTGCCGCCAACCAGTTTGCCATGGCCAAGGCGATCGCCTCGGGCGACGAACGCCTGATGCAAAAGGCCGGTCTTGAAGCGGATATCGCCCGTCTCGACAGGTTGCGCGCTGCCCATGACGACGACCAGTTCGCCGTTCGACGCCAGATGCGGGATGCCGAACGCGATATCGAGACATCGACCCGGCGCATCGCCGAGATCGGACAGGACATCGAACGTCTTGTGCCGACCACCGGCGATGCCTTCATTATCGCCGTCACGGGCAAGTCCTTCGAGGAACGAAAGGATGCCGGCCGGGCGCTGATGAGGGAAATCCTGACTCTGGTCCAAATGCAGCAGGAGGGGCAAGCCGTTCTTGCCTCGATCGGCGGTTTCGATCTCGTGTTCAAGGGCGAACGCTTTGGGAAGGGCGATGGATATCGCTACACGACCATGCTTCAGCGCACCGGCGCCGACTACGAGATCGATCTCGCCATCACCGTCACGCCTCGCGGCGCAGTCTCCCGGCTCGAACACGCCCTCGACGGTTTCGAGGTCGAACAGGACCGATATCGTCAACGCCTCCAGGAGGCTCAGCGACGGCTTGCCTCCTACCGTTCGCGAGACGGCGGCGCCTTTGCCTTCTCGGCCGAACTTGCCGAGAAACGCCGACAGCTTCGGGAAGTTGACGAGGCGCTCGCCGCCGAAGCGCGCAAAGATACCGAGCGCGCCGCAGAGGCGGCATGAGGACGAACGTGAGTGCGGTGAAGCATGCGCATAGCTGCATTGCACAATAAATGTTTTCCGTCTGGTCAAAAATCGAGCATTGTGCACGCAGCTGATGCACATGGCGGCTTTCCTCCCAGTTCCGCCGCAGCAGCTGTTCCCCTCTGGAGGTTTTTGACCTTCATACCTTAAGGGCCGCGGTTTTCCGCTGGCCCATTTTTTTTTGTCCAATCGAACGAAGAAATTTTCGGTTCCAAGCACGGCATTCGGGTCCATTCCCCCCGACCGCAACAGGCGGGCAGAAACGAGGGACCGAAAGAAAGAAGGAAGAAGGGAGAGGCACCCGTCGCAGATCGGTCTACCGGTTACCGCTGACGCTCAACCGCCGTCTCCGCATCCCGGCCACTCGTCCTTCGCAGGGCCCTGCCCCGCTCGCCCTTCGCGGCAGGGTTGCTCGACCGCAGTTGCACCCGGCCGCCCGCTCCGCGGTCCGGGAAGTGTCTTCAGGAAACAATGAAGGCAGGAAGGGCCGGCAAGGGTCGCGCCCAAATCCCTGAAAAGGAGCATCCCATGTATCTCATGAAGGTCGATCCGCGTGCATTGAAGGACAATCCAGACAACACGCGCCAGTCCAAATCGACGCCGCAGGCGGACGCCATGCTTCTCGCCACGATCAAGGCTGTCGGCATCATCCAGCCACTCGTTGTCTTCCCGGAGCGCGATGGCGGCAACGGTCTCGTCATCGAAGCGGGTCATCGCCGTCGCCGTCAGGCCGTCGCCGCCGGCCTCGAGGAGATCGACGTGATTGTCGTCGAGGCTGCCAACGACAATGGCGCCATGCGGTCGATGGTCGAGAATATCGCGCGTGAGCCGCTCAATCCGGTCGATCAATGGCGAGGTATCGAACGCCTCGTTGCGCTCGACTGGACCGAGGAGGCGATCGCCAGCGCGCTGGCATTGCCCCTCAGACAGATCAAGAAGCTGCGCCTCCTCGCCGGCGTGCTGCCGGCCATGCTGGACCAGATCGCGCTCGGCGACATGCCGTCCGAGCAGCAGCTTCGCACGATCGCGGCGGCAAGCATCGATGAACAAAAGGAGGTGTGGAAGGCCAACAAGCCGAAGAAGGGAGACACGGCACCGTGGTGGTCGGTCGCCAACGCGCTTTCCAAGAAGCGGATGTACGCCAAGGATGCCAGCTTTGGCGACGACCTGCGCCAGGCCTACGGCATCGAGTGGGTCGAAGATCTCTTCGCTCCCGCTGATCAGGACAGCCGCTACACCACCAATGTCGAGGCTTTTCTTGGCGCGCAGCAGGAGTGGATGACCAATAATCTCCCAAAGAAGGGCGTGGTCGTCGACGCCAACAATTGGGGGGAGCCTGACCTCCCCAAGAAGGCAGAACGCATCTACGGCAAGCCCGGCAAAGGTGACAGCACCGCCATGTATCTCGATCGCGAGGGCAAGGTTCAGTCGGTCCATTATCGGATGCCGGAAGTCAGGAAGCCTACGGGACAGACCGCGACGTCGGCTGACGGCTCGCCCGGGGCCGACGACGAAGCGACGGCGCCGAAGGCCCGCCCCGAAGTCACGCAGAAGGGCCAGGACATGATCGGCGATTTTCGCACCGATGCGCTTCACGAGGCGCTCGGGCGTGCATCCATCGAGGACGACATGCTGATGGCCCTCCTCGTGCTCGCCTTCTCCAGCCAAAATGTCCGTGTCGACTCGGGCTCCAACGACAATGTGTTCGGCACGAAGCGCATGAAACGCCATGCTGCCCGTCTCTTCTCCGGAGGGGGCAGGCTTTCGTTCGATATGGAGGCGGTTCGGGTAGCTGCCCGGTCCATCCTCATCGAGGTCCTGTCGTGCAGGCGCAACATCTCCAACAGCGGCGTGATCTCGCGTATCGCCGGCGAGGCGATCGGTGCCGACAGTTTCCTCCCGAACATGGGCACGGAGGAGTTTCTCGTGTGCCTGTCACGTCAGGCGCTGGAAGCGGCGGCCAAGGAAGTGAATGTGCTGCCCCGCGCCCGGGTGCGGGAAACGCGCGCGATGCTGGTCGATCACTTCAAGGAGGTGCAGTTCGTTCTTCGGGCTGCCCTCTTCACGCCCGATCCGAAGGAGGTCGCCGACCTGATGAAGCAGGCCGACACTCCTGACTATGATCGCGACGGTGACCCTGCCGCGAACTCGGACACCCATGAGGATGGCTCCGCCTCCGCTGCCGCTGGGTCGGATGTCGAGCAATCCCAAGAGCCGGCGGACGAGTTTGAGAGCGCACCTCTGGATGCGGACGAAACCGCCTACGGCATCGCGGCCGAGTAGCCACCCGGTGCAACCCCATCCATCAATTTCCGCCGCCGGCCATCACCGGCGGCGCTTTCGTTTTCATCACCCGCAGAAGCTGAAGGAGAAAGCTCATGTCTGCGTCCTTGATATACGATCTCGCCCCGATCGGCTCCATCGTCGCCTGGTCGGACGGCACGCCGCGCCCGCCGGCGCGCCACAAGAAAAAGCTGGCCGCCTGGGAAAACCGCAACAGCAAGGGCCGGCTGATCCGCAAGCAGGGCGAGCGCGGCGTCGGAAATGTCAGCCTGTCGCCCGATTTTACCTTGCATGAGGGCGATTTCGGCGGAGGCGGCGTGATTGCCATCCGCATCTACCGGACGTTCTCACTCAACAGCGAGCTGACATTCAAAGTCATCGAGCGCCCGGCGCTGGGATCGGTGCGTGTCTTCGACCGTGCCGGCGTGAACGCGGAGCTCGTCCATCTTGCGGCCAGTCGGCAGGCGGCCGAGGAATGGCTGACCCGCCACGGCTATCCCAATGCTGCGCTCGAGGAGGTGACCGCCGACGAGGTTGCCGCTGATCGCGTCGAAGGGAGGGCAGCGGCATGAGCAGCTCCTCGCTACAATCCTCCGAAGCCTCCACCCCTGAATTTACAGGGGTGGAGTTCGGCAGAAGCGCMGACGGCATGCCGGTTGCGCGTATCGGCGATCTCGTCTTCGCCATGGTGTCGGGGCGTGACGGCCAGTATTCCCTCGCCAGCGCCTGGCGGG
>NZ_JARWGH010000070.1:0-5709 GCF_036528765.1 Rhizobium sp. BR 362
GTCGTAAACAGCACCAGTCCCGGCGAAATCTGTCCGACATTTTTCTCGACGGCGGCGGCGCGCTGCTGCTCCACGTCTTCATTCAAAGGCAGCAATTGCGGGGAGGCCGCTGGGAGTTGATCGGCCGCGATATTTCGTGCGGCAAACACCTCCTTCGTCACGGCGATGGCAGACATAGCGTTCGACCAACCTGAGTAGAAGGCAAGATGAGTTATGATCTCCGAGATTTCACCTGGGGTGACGCCGTTATCGAGAGCGACATTTGCGTAGTGCCTCAGGTCGATGGCCTGGTTTCGCGCGATCAGCACGGAGAGTGTGACGATGCTGCGGTCGCGCCGCGAGAGCTGCGGCCGTTGCCAAAGGTTTCCAATCACGTCTTCTTCCGCATAGCGGGCAAGAGCTGGCGATACTGAGCGGATGTCGCCAGTCGATAGCGACGAAGCCCTTTCCGGCATACCTCCGCTTCCCGTTCCTTCCTGAGCGAAGACAGGCTCACCCATGGTGAGCGAGATCGCCGTGGCCGCCAAGATCCGTCTCATGGATATTCCTTTCAATTTGATTGTTGTCGAGTATCGCGTCGTGCGCGTCTCAATACGCGTGAACACGGCTTCGGCGGCGCTTTGCGATACTCGTAGGGACCCGCCACATGTTTGACTGAGGCGGCTCGACATTCAGATCAATGACACCTAGAGCCCCGAACGGCGCAGCATGGCTTCGGGATAGCGTGCGCCCTGGATCACGATATTAGCCTCTTCGATCTCGTCGAGATCGGACCTATCCAGAGCGAGGTTCAACGCTCCGATATTCTCTTCGAAGCGCTCCAGCTTACGTGTCCCGAACAAAGGAACAATCCAGGGCTTCTGCGCCAGCAGCCAGGCAAGCGCGACCTGCGCCGGTGTCGCATCATGCTTCTCGCCAATCTTGCGGATCAGGTCGATCAGCTTCTGGTTGGCGACACGAGCCTCCTCGGAGAACCGCGGTATGTCGGCCCGGATATCGGAGCTATCGAATGTCGTGCTGACGTCGATCTTGCCGGTCAAAAACCCCTTGCCCAGCGGGCTGAAGGGAACGAGCCCGATACTGAGTTCCTCGATAGTCGGGATGATTTCTGTCTCCGGTTCGCGGGTCCAGAGCGAATATTCGCTCTGCAGCGCGGCGACCGGCTGCACCGTATGCGCCCGGCGGATGGACTGAGCGCCCGCTTCTGACAGGCCGAACCACAGCACCTTGCCCTCGGCGATCAGATCCTTCACCGTCCCGGCGACATCTTCCATCGGCACGTCCGGGTCGACGCGATGCTGGTAATAAAGATCGATATGGTCGGTGCGCAGCCGTTTCAGGCTCCCTTCGATGGAGCGGCGGATCTGCGCCGGCCTGCTGTTGACGCCGCCGCGATGCCGGCCGGTTTCCTGGTCGATATCCCAGCCGAATTTTGTGGCGATCTTGACCTTATCGCGAACCGGAGCAAGCGCCTCGCCCACCATCTCCTCATTGGTCCACGGGCCATAAACCTCGGCGGTGTCGAAAAAATCCATGCCGCGTTCGACCGCGGTGCGAAGAAGGGTAACCATTTCCGCCCGGTCGGGAAGCTCGCGCGCCTTGCCATAACCCATGGCGCCAAGCGACAAGGCGGAAACCTCAAGGCCCTGGCCCAGTTTGCGCTTGATCATGTTGCAGTTCCTTCTGTGGAGTTGGTGTTCGACGGCCGACATCATCAAGATGCGGATGAGGCGCCGTGCTTCTCAGGATTGCGCGCCCCGAACTTCATGCGATCAAACCTCACCCTCAGCGTTTCTCGCGGAGGTCGATCCTCATGGTCGCCGAGCGTGTCCGAGCGCTAATCATAGGCGCCAGATACGGGCTCTTGCCGTATTTTGCGCGATAGGCGTCGTCGATGCGGTCGTTGATTGGCCCGTCGACCGGCTCGAAGGCGACTCCCCGCGTCATGCCGGCAGCAATAATCCGGCCGGCTTTCTGATGAAGCGCGGCTTGATACCAGCGCGACTTCTGACCATGGTAGCCACGCACATAGAGACTGCCATCAACCACGACCTCCCAGATCCAGGTCGGGGTGCCATAGGTGGCGCCATCCTCGCGAAATGGTGCGATCTTCAGGTCGTCCGCCTGGTCGATTTTCACAAGCTCATCCTGTGACCAATTCATTGCATCCCTCATCAGTATCTCGCCAGCCGACAGCCGTATTCCCAGGCGCCGTTGCGGTCTCACAATCACGATTATAGCGCGGTTGCCATCATTCGATTAGGCGTGGCAATTCGCATGGGCTTATGAGCGTGGCTAATCAATCAAGGGAACTCAGAGCCGAGCTACACGGCTTTTCAATCGGGATGGCCCCAAACCTTCTTAAGTAGGCCGTGAACCCATAAACGCGAACGGCTGGGTTTGGTGGAAAGTAATCGCACCGATAGTCGCAAGCCAACGACAGCTAAGCGCTAGAACTTCTCTTCGAAGAGCGAGGCGAAACCTTCTTCGCCTTTGTGACCACACCCGACAGCTCGCGCTGGAAGGTGCGCTGGTTGGCGACAAGCTCGCGCGGCACCCAGGCGGCGACCGCGTCGATGAAGGCGCGCACTTGAGGAGGCAAGAACGCGCGCTCGGGGTAAACCAACGCGATCTGCATTTCGGCGCCGACGATGCCGGCGAGCACCTGCACGAGCGCGCCGCTCTCCAGGTGCAGCGACACGAGGCCACGCGGGAGAAGCGCGATGCCAAGCCCACTTACGGCGGCGTCGCACAACAGCGCGATGTCGTTCGAGAAGAACGAGCCGTCGAGATGGAGCTTGCCCCCCGAGATTATGGGCCAATGCGTTTCCGGCAGCTCGCCACGTGCAAAGCCAAGAAGACAGCGGTGGGTCCGGAGATCGCGTTGCGTACGCGGCGTGCCGCGAACTGCGAGGTAGGCGGGTGCCGCGACGGCGATCATCGGGTCACGGAAGAGCGTGCGCGCGATGAGGCCGGACTGGATCTGGCTGCTGGCGCGGAGCGCGACGTCGTAGCCGTCGCGGAGGATGTCAACGAGCTGGTTCGACGTGTGGACATGGACGCGCAGTTCGGGGTAGCGCGTCGCGAACTCACAAATCATTGCATGGAAGCTAACGCTCATCACCGGCGGTACCGAGACGCGCAGATCGCCGCGCACGACATCGTCGGTCATCCGCACGCTCTGCTCGGCCAGCCGCACGGCCTCAAGCGCGATGCAGGCCTGGCGATAGAACGCCTCGCCAATATCCGTGAGGACGAGGCTTCGCGTCGTGCGGCGGAGGAGGCGTGCGCCGAGACGCTCCTCGAGGCGGGCGAGACGGCGGCTCACGGTCGCGCGGGGGACGCGCAGCTCGGCAGCGGCGCGCGAGAGGGATTTGGCGTCTACCGTCTTGGTGAAGGCGACGAGTTCCGCGGTTTCCACGGGATCGCTCATATGGATCAAATCCTGGCAAATGATGTCAATTGTTGAAGCATTGTTACGAATTTCGATCCAGCGCAAGATGTAGCCGAAGATGATCGAAAGGGCCGGTCCCGCTTTCGCGCGGGCGCCTCAAGCTGAAATGAAAGAGCTACAAATGGTATCCAGCGAAAAGAAATTGATCGCCGTGTTTGGTGCGACAGGAAATCAGGGAGCCGGCGTCGTGCGTGCCCTGAAGGCCAACGGTCAGTTCACGGTGCGTGCGCTGTCGCGCGACCCTGGCAAATACAAGGGCGTTGCCGACGAAGTCGTTGCAGCGGATCTGGAACGGCCAGAGACGCTTGCAGAGGCCCTCAAGGACGCGCACGGCGTCTTTCTCGTCACCAACTTCTGGCAAGAAGGCACCGATGAGATTAAGCAGGCAACAGCCGCAATTCAGGCCGCGAAGGCGGCAGGCGTCAACCACCTGATCTGGTCGACCCTTCCAAACGTCGAGAAGATTAGCGATGGCAAGTTCAACGTTCCCCAGTTCACCGGGAAAGCGAAGGTTGACTCGATCGTGAAGGATGCGGGATTTCCGAGCTACACTTTCGTCGTGCCTCCTGCCTACTATCAGAACTTCTCGGGACCGTTCGGTCCGCAAAGGCAGCATGATGGAAGCTTTGGCTGGGTGCTTCCGATCGATCCCACGGTACGTTGCTTTCACATGGGTGACATCAACGAACTGGGAAACATCGTCGCCGGCGCGTTCGCGCACCCGCAAGAAACTGGCAACGGCGCATATCTGCCGTTGGTCGGCGACTTCCTGACCTTCAACGACCTCCTCAGCGCGTTGAATCAGTTGGGCCATAAGCTCTCGTTCACTCGAGTTCCTCGGGAGGTGTACGCAGGTTTCTTCCCTGAAGCTGACGCGTTAGGGGAGACGCTGGCCTATTACGAGACTTATACCTACCTTGGCTCAGGCTCGCACGACCATGAAATCGCTCTGGCGAACAAAGTTGCAGGTCAGACGCCCACTACATTTGCCTCATGGGCTCGGGACAATTTTCGGCACGCAGCGGCTTCCCCGGCTTGAGCCATCACGTCATTTCAAGTCCCGCACGAACATGAACGCGACGAACGCTTCACCCGCTCGTCGCGAACGCGCCATCTGAGCGAGGTGGTTCCTCGACGGCGGTACATTCCTGCGCCAGGCTTTTCGTGGGCCATAATGCGCCGCCATTCATAACTCAGCTCGGCGGCCAAAAGAGGTCCATTTGGAAGCGAGGCGCTAAGGCGAAGGCGTTCTTTCACATCGCGCTGGATTCTGATTCAGGACTCACCATGAGCCGATATGACCTGACAGACTTTGAATGGCGCATAATCGAGCCGCTGCTCCCCAACAAGCCAAGAGGTGTGCCGCGTGTCGATGATCGGCGCGTGCTGAACGGCATCTTCTGGGTGCTGCGATCCGGTGCGCCTTGGCGCGACCTACCCGAGCGCTATGGCCCGCGCACCACCTGCTACAACCGCTTCGCGCGATGGCGGACGGCAGGTGTGTGGGTCCGGCTGATAGAGAGCATCACTGCCGCGCACGACGGCGAGATCCAGATGATCGACAGCACTTCGGTTCGCGCCCACCAGCAGGCTGCGACGGCAAAAAAAGGGAGTTCAGATCATTGTCTCGGTCGATCGCGCGGCGGGCTTACGACCAAGATACACGTCGTCGTTGATGCGCAAGGGCTCCCGATCCGGTTCGGTCTAACGGCTGGCCAGACACATGATGGCCAGATCGCCGATCGGTTGCTAGACCATCTCGGCCCGCGTACCATCGTGCCGGCTGACAAAGCCTATGACGCGGACCGCATCCGCGGCCTGATCGAGCAGCAAGGTGCCACGTCCAACATTCCGCCGAAGAGCAACCGACGCTGGAAGCCTTGCTTCAGCAAACGCCTCTACAGCGAGCGCAACCGCATCGAGCGCTTCTTCTCCAAGCTGAAGCACTTCCGCCGCGTCGCAACACGATACGACAAGCTCGCCGCCAACTTCCTTGCTATGGTTCAGCTCGCCTCAATGCGGCTTTGGCTCCGCGTTTATGAGTCTACGACCTAACACTACTTTGGCAGATTAACTCTCAGGTAACGATGATCGGCCATCCTTGGCATTCCAACGAGGGTGCATGGGATGGCAGAGCAGAATGTTGCATTGACGGATTGGCTGAAGCCGTTCGTTGAGAAGCTTGGTCACAAGAAGCGGCGGCAGATGTGCCCGGTGTATATTTCGGGCCTCATCGGACCGGGCGATCGCAAGAG
>NZ_JARWGH010000071.1:0-5655 GCF_036528765.1 Rhizobium sp. BR 362
GATCATGTCCCAGGACGTGGTGTAGCTTAGACGACCACGGCTCATCCCAGAGGGTCGGATGAGTATCAGCTTGCTGCTGGCAGGCTGATGAGCGGATCATCGCTCATTGTGGCGATTGTCTCAAGTGTCATGTAGCGGGATCGCTGGACGGCCCATTCATCGTTCTGTTCGAGCAGCAGCGCACCGACCAGGCGCACGATGGCGTCGTCGTTGGGGAAAATGCCGACGACCTCTGTGCGCCGCTTGATCTCACCGTTCAATCGCTCAATGGGGTTGGTCGAGTGAAGTTTGGCCCAATGCTGCTTGGGAAAGGTCATGTAGGCGAGCACGTCTTGCTCGGCACTGTCCATGAGACTGGCGAGCTTCGGTACCTTTGGCCTGATCTGGTCGGCGACGTTGCGCCACTGAGTGCTTGCGGCCTCCGGCGTGTCCTGAGCGAAGGCCGTTGCAATGAACGCGGAGACAACCCGGCGTCCGCTCTTTCCAGCATGGGCCAAGGCATTGCGCATAAAGTGCACCCTGCAGCGCTGCCAGGTGGCGGAAAGCACTTTCGATACTGCGGCCTTGATGCCCTCATGGGCATCGGAGACGACGAGCTTGACGCCGCGCAGCCCCCGCCTGGTCAGCTTTCGAAGAAACTCGGTCCAGATCGCCTCGGCCTCGGACGTGCCGATCTCCATGCCGAGCACTTCGCGTCGGCCATCGGTGTTGACGCCGACGGCGATGATTACGGCGACGGAGACAATACGACCACCGCGCCGAACCTTGAGGTAGGTCGCATCGATCCACAGGTAGGGCCATTCTCCTTCGATGGGCCTGTCGAGGAAGGCCTTCACCTTCTCATCGATCTCCTCGCAGAGCCGGGACACCTGACTTTTGGAGATGCCCGACATGCCCATGGCCTTGACGAGGTCATCAACAGAGCGGGTCGAAACACCCTGGATATAAGCCTCCTGGATGACCGCCGTCAGAGCCTTCTCGGCCATGCGGCGCGGCTCCAGGAAGCTCGGGAAGTAGCTGCCGGTGCGAAGCTTGGGAATGCGCAGCTCGACGGTGCCCGCCCGTGTCTCCCAATCCCGGTCGCGATAGCCGTTACGCTGGGCCAGCCGGAAGCCATTCTTCTCGCCATAGGCCGCGCCGGTCTTCGTGCCGACCTCCAGCGCCATCAGCTTCTCGGCAGCAAAGCCGATCATCTCCCGCAGCAAATCGGCATCAGCGCTCTTCTCAACGAGTGAGCGCAGGTTCATCATGTCGTCGGTCATCGGTGGTGTCCCTCAGGTTGGCTCTAAGCAACCCGACCCTACCGGAAATCACCGATGGCTATGAAATCCAGCTACACCACTCCATGGGACACGATCGAGCTGAGCTTGACGACGCATCGGCTCCGCAAGGATAAATGAGATGTCTTTCGACAATCTGCGATACCTCGAATCCGAAGCCATCCATATCATTCGGGAGGTCGCTGCGACCTTTTCCAATCCGGTAGTGCTCTATTCCATCGGAAAGGACTCCTCCGTTTTATTGCATCTCGCAATGAAGGCGTTCTTCCCGGGAAAACCGCCCTTTCCCTTTCTTCATGTGGACACCCGGTGGAAGTTTCGGGAGATGATCGATTTCCGCGACCGCATGATGCGGGAAATGGACCTGAAATTGATTGTCCACGTCAATCAGGATGGCATCGATCAGGGTATCAGCCCGTTTCGAGACGGCTCCAACGTGCACACGCACATGATGAAGACCATGGCGCTGCGCCAGGCGTTGGACAAATTCAGTTTCGATGCTGCGCTCGCAGGCGCACGCCGCGACGAGGAAAAATCGCGAGCCAAAGAGCGGATCTTTTCCATTCGCAACGCACAGCATGCTTGGGATCCGAAACGCCAGCGTCCGGAGATGTGGAGAACCTACAATACGCGTGTCAGCGCAGGCGAAACGATGCGCGTCTTTCCGCTTTCCAACTGGACGGAACTCGACGTCTGGGAATACAACCAAAAGGAAAACATCCCGGTCGTGCCACTCTATTTCGCGGCGCCGCGGCCCGTCGTTCAGCGCGGTGCGGCGATGATCATGGTCGATGACGAGCGCATGCCGCTTGAGCCCGACGAAACGGTCACGCAGCGCATGATCCGTTTCCGTACGCTCGGCTGCTACCCTTTGACGGGCGCGATCGAATCCAGTGCGGAGACGGTGCCGGAAATCCTGCGCGAGATCGTGGAGGCACGCACCTCCGAAAGACAGAGCCGGCTGATCGATTTCGACGAGGCCGGGGCAATGGAGAAGAAGAAGCGGGAAGGGTACTTCTGATGCCATATCCTTTTTCGATATCGCCGCATGACATGGAAGAGCATCTGGTCCAAGAGGACAAAGGACCGGTTCTTCGATTCATTACCTGCGGTTCGGTCGATGACGGCAAATCGACCTTGATCGGGCGACTGCTCTGCGATGCGCAACTGGTCTTCGAAGACCAATTGGCAGACCTTCGCCACGGGGGCATCCGCGGCGGCAATGGCGAGGAAATCGATTTCTCTCTGCTGCTCGACGGCCTTGAGGCGGAGCGCGAACAGGGCATCACCATAGATGTTGCCTATCGCTATTTCTCCACGTCGAAGCGCAAGTTCATCGTTGCCGACACGCCAGGCCACTTCGAATATACGCGCAACATGGCGACGGGCGCATCAACTGCCGACCTTGCCGTCATCCTCGTCGACAGCCGCCAAGGCATACTCCAGCAAACACGCAGGCATTCCTATCTCGCCTCGCTTCTCGGCATTCGCCATGTCGTCCTGGCTGTGAACAAGATCGATCTCATCGATTTCAGCGAGCCGATATTTGATGCCATTGTGGCCGAATACGTGCGCTTCTCGGCGAAGCTGGGTTTTGCCAGCGTAATGGCCATTCCGATGTCCGCCCGCTTCGGAGACAATGTTGTTTCGAAATCGGGGAAATTACCCTGGTATCAAGGCTCCCCGCTTCTTGAATATCTGGAAACGGTGGAACTCGACGCACCTGACAGGCAAGAACCCTTTCGTTTTCCTGTTCAGCTCGTCATGCGGCCGAATGCGGATTTTCGCGGCTACGCGGGCCGGATCGCATCCGGAAAAATTGCGGTCGGCGATCCGGTGATCGTTGCAAAATCAGGTCTGCGATCGTCGGTCAGGGCGATCATTGCCCCTGATGGCAACCAGATATCTGCCGCAGAAGGGGAACCGGTAACCTTGGTTCTTGCCGACGAGGTAGATGTCTCGAGGGGCGACATGCTGGTTGACCCCGCCTCAAGACCTTTTGTCTCGGACCAATTTCAGGCGCATCTTATTTGGTTCGATGCCAATCCGATGCTCCCCGGACGAAGCTATCTCTTGCGGACGGAGACGGACAGTGTCAGCGCCACGGTGACTGTGCTCAAGCACCAACTAAATGTCGACAGCTTCGTTCGCGAACCGGCCAAACTGCTTCAGATGAACGAGGTGGGCGTCTGCAACATCATGACGCAACGACCGATCGTCTTTGACGCCTACAAGGAAAATAGGTCAACCGGCAATTTCATCATCGTCGATAGGGTAAGCAGCGCGACCGTCGGCGCCGGCATGATTGATTTCCCGCTTCGTCGTGCCGACAACGTTCATTGGCAGGCGCTCGACGTCGACAAGGCCGCGCGGTCGGCTCTCAAGAACCAAAAGCCTGCTGTCCTTTGGCTCACCGGTCTGTCCGGTTCGGGCAAGTCGACGATCGCCAATGCACTCGAAGCGCTTCTGCATACTTGCGGCAAGCATACCTATCTATTGGACGGAGATAACGTACGCCACGGGCTTAATCGTGACCTTGGCTTTACCGCAGTTGATCGGGTCGAGAACATACGCCGCGTCGCTGAGGTCGCCAAGTTGATGGCGGACGCAGGGCTGATCGTAATTTGCTCCTTCATCTCGCCCTTCCGAGACGAGCGGCGTATGGCGCGCGAGCTCATGGGCGAAGGCGAGTTCATCGAAATCTTTGTTGACACGCCTTTAGACGAATGTGCGCGCCGAGATCCGAAAGGGCTTTATAAGAAGGCCTTTGCCGGGAACATTGCCAATTTCACCGGCGTCTCGTCTCCCTATGAGGCTCCGGAGAATCCGGAACTTCACCTCAAAACCATGGGCCAGGAGCCAGCGAGGTTAGCGCTTCAGATAGAAGAGTTCCTTCGAAGCCGAATGGAGGAGAAATAGCTCACTGGCCCAGTGCAAACAGGAATTTTAGCAACTGAGAGCCTGTCAACAGGGGAGGGCCGAAAATCTCCTGCAGCTGCTTCGCTGAGAAGAGTAGCCGGCCAGGCCAGCGGGTGCTGGCGTTTCACCAGCTTTACGGACCATATGACGGCAGCCTACCGAGAATACACCTTCAAATACTGGATGGACACTCATCGCAGCGAGGAAATCTTCTTCGTCCTGCAGGTCCAGAAGGTTATGCCAAAAACCTTCGTTGCATTTGGCTCCTGCCGGTACGTGGAGGAAGGGGAGAGGCTTCCCCGATCTCACATCATCGCTGATTGCAAGTCGGAAGCTGATGCGCTCGCCTTACGCGATCGGTTCTTCGCCATACGAGTCGATACGGGCAAGACTATCGAAAAGGAGATGTATCGGCGCGTTGATAAGTTCGCAGCGCGCGCAGAGGGGAAGACGCGAAGACGCTGAAGAAAAACCTATCGCTGCCTCCCACATATATTCGGGAGGCAGGCATGACCTCACCGGCCGTACACAAAGACCCCATCCTCTCGGGCCGCCTTAATGATCGCCTCTCGCACTTCTTCGGCAGTTATTCTGCCCTCATGGGCTGCAAGAACCGCTCTCTTGGCGCCTTCATAGGCTTCGCCGGTATTCTCTGCCGGCCATTCGTTGAGCAGGAAATCGGCAGCGCGCTCGGCGCTGTTGATCGCGACCGCTCTGCCGGCCTGTCTCGTTTCCAGCATCAGAGTTTTATCCCACCATTGTCTGGTCATGGCATTATTCCTCCGCAATCAAAACTGGCGATCAGATGCTTGGTTCCAAGGAGGGCGGCGTGATGCTCATCTTCGAAAGATCCTGTATTCGCATTCGGGTACCCCTCGCACATGCAGGGTTCGCTTATCGCCTACGTGTTTCCAGAATCTCTTTTTGTCCGCTACGCGACTATCTGCGAGGCCTTGGCGCCGACGTCAGGCTTTCAAGACTGATCGAGAGGCGGCTTTCATGCGCAACAGTTGATTGGCAGCCGCGTCAAGTTCCGTTCGCAGGGATCCGACATGGCGTCGACATTGTTCATGATCTAGAAGGCGGCAGTCGGTTCCGCAAGAACGACGAGCGCGGAAATTCATCATCCGCCCGCCATGCTCGGTCCGCCGCAAAGCGCCCAGGGCTCCCCGTAGCTAGTTTCCGTCCACAAACAGGCGTGTTTAAGCGCGTTTACAAGGGTTTGTCCTTGGCGGTGAGAGTGGTTTTGGGGCGACGGACAGGATCATGAACGCTTGTGATTGGGCAGTATACAGTTGGCGGCGCTGAGGCGTACGCCACGAGGCCGGCATTGTAGCGACGGCGCAATTCTAAAAGCTGGTCGGAGTTCAGGTCGGTTTGAGGCGGATGAAGAGGACGAGGTTGTAAGCCACGACGGAGGACCAGACGTAGGTCTTGAAGTGGTCAAGGCCCCGCC
>NZ_JARWGH010000072.1:0-5205 GCF_036528765.1 Rhizobium sp. BR 362
CATAGGCCGCGCCGGTCTTCGTGCCGACCTCCAGCGCCATCAGCTTCTCGGCAGCAAAGCCGATCATCTCCCGCAGCAAATCGGCATCAGCGCTCTTCTCAACGAGTGAGCGCAGGTTCATCATGTCGTCGGTCATCGGTGGTGTCCCTCAGGTTGGCTCTAAGCAACCCGACCCTACCGGAAATCACCGATGGCTATGAAATCCAGCTACACCACTCCATGGGACACGATCATGGGGGCTGCTGCTTTGAAACATCCGATACGCCTGTTCGTGGTTGCAATTGGGATACTACACTCTTGGCGAGCCTATTTGCGGTTAGTCGCCGCGGTAACGAATTCAGCTCATAGTCCCATGAAGCCCTGGAAGTCCATCCGCACCTCGTCGTCGTAATAGGCCCAAATCCGCCCAGTAATCTTGTGGGCGGCACCCACTCAAAGACGTTCAGTTTCATTTCGGTCTCCTAAATGTCACTTTCGCGACACATCGAAGGACTTGCTACGCGGCCCGCCTCCTGCAGAATTATCTCACGCATCCAGGTGCTCGCCGGATCGTTTTCATGCGAGGCTGGCCACTGGATGCCCTCGGTGAACGCCGGAAGAGGTATTGGACTTTCCACAATTCGCAAGGGCATAGATGGTGCGAGATGCTTCACCAGTCGCAGAGGCAGAATTGCGAGCCTGTCGGTGCCCAATAGCGCTGCGGGCACCATCCCGAAGCTCTGAACGGCAACTTCGACACGCCTTTTGACACCTCGTTCCGATAAATAAAAGTCCTCAAGCGACTGCTGTTGACCAACCCCAGACTTAGCTGTGACGTGGCCCATCGCCATATACTCTCTGACCGTAAGTTGACCAGATAGTTTCGTATTCGTCGTACAGCCAACGGACACGAACTTTTCGTCGAACAGCTTCGCTCTGGGATGTGCGCTTGACATAAACAATTCCGGAAGAATTAGAAAATCGGCTTTGCCCCGCCGCAGAAGCTGGTCCGGATTATCTGGGAGCGGAATTAACTCGAAACTGACAGCGGGAGCTTCCCTTGCCAGACGCTTTATGATTTTCCGGAAGAATACTGTCGTCATGAAATCACAAAGCGCGATCGTAAAGTGTCGCTCCGGTTCGTCTAATGCGAAGCTATCTGCAGAAATAATGTTGAGTTGAATGTGCTGTAGTGTCTCTCGGACCGCGGAGGCGAGGCTTTCCGCACGTGGCGTCAGGATAAGTTTCCGGTTCTGCATCGTAAACAGGTCATCGCCGAAATAGTCGCGCAGCCGGCGGACGGCGGCACTCATTGCAGGCTGACTGAGATTGATGCTGCGCGCCGCTGCCGAAACGTTGCGTTCCGTCATCAAAGCGTCAAATGCGACGAGAAGATTAAGATCAAGACCCTTGAAACGCATACCGATTTAGCCCCAGAATTATCGTGAGGGTTGAAAAGAACAGTAGTGTTCCGATGTTTGCGGGCAGATCTGACGTCGTGACCTTTCAAAGCAAGATCAATCATTATCGCAAAGACTATTGAGTGCGTAATACGGATATCTTAGGATTGAATTGACCAGTTTTGATTGTAGGCAACCTCACATTCTGGACATTATGGCCTACTGCCTGCCGTTGCATTTTTCACAGTCTTCAGGGTGTTGAGTTTGGCTTCGTCCAGTTTTTTCTGACGGCACTTTGATGGTGCCGCATGGTTTCAACGTCCAACTTCTTGCGTGTCAGATGCTGGACAGGACGGGACCGAACTGGCACATCGTTAATTTCAGTGGGCGAACTTGCCTGGAACGCGGCTTCGAACGAGCTACTGGAAGACATGTCGACACCGTGCTTCAAAAGGGATTCGGGCACGCCGTGCCTCCTGACTGCGACGTGTCTGCCCGGTCGGGTTCAGCTTGCGTTCCAGCAAAATCGCGCAGCAACACCCGGAAGCGCCGAGAGCCCGATCGCTCATCGTCGCTAAATTGTCAGTTGTTTAAAGAAAAGCTCAATTGGCTTGCTCTTCCCTCCAGGCGGTCACAATTTTGCAAAGCCAAATTGCACTCCGCGAACATGTGGGAAGAAGCCCGCGGCGGCCTCCAGAACTCGCTTGAGGAATTCGACATATCAGAGTGCCGGGCACGAAAAATATTCGGTTGCTTGAGTGGAATCACCAACCGCAAAAGTCCAATCGAAGGGCTGCGAGCGGCGACCCTCCCGGACAGGCAAAACCATGTATCCGATAAGGGGCAAAGCGTCGTGGCAAATCATCCTATCTTTTGCATTTGCCGCGACTTGTCATGAAGAAGCTCGTTGATCGAGAGCAGCCCCTAACTTCAGATTGCTGAGATGCGCCGCGGCAGGAGCTTGGCCGGCTCGGCGATTCCTAACGAGGGATGCGCTGTTTAGCGTGTAAATTGATGCCGTGGATGTGTGCTATTCAAACAATCGATTTTGCGAATTGATGGCGGTGCTGCATCAGGCGGACCATTGATTGCAGAGAACCTGGGGCGTCGACGGCACAAGAGTGACGCTGAAAGCAATCAAAAGCAGTCAGGAGAAGCCCTGCCGAGAACTATCGCGCAATCAAAAACCGGAGATGAAGCATGCGTCTTACACTTGCCGCCGCGGCGGTACTTTCCACTTTATCTTTGCAGCAAGCCGTCGCTGGCACTGTAAACTGCGCTCCGATCACCGAGCAGCAGGTAGCAGAATTGTTCGATCGCTGGAATGCGTCGCTCAGAACACTCGACTCCGAAAAAGTTGCCGCGAATTATGCGGAAAATGCGATCCTGCTGCCGACGCTGTCGAACACACCGCGCCTGACACACGAGCAGCGAGCCGCTTATTTCGAGCACTTTCTCAAAAAGCGGCCGAAAGGATCGATCGATCTGCGCGTGATCAGGATCGGATGTAACATGGCAACGGACAGCGGCATTTATACTTTTTCATTCGCCGATGGCACCAAAATTCCCGCACGTTACACCTACACCTATGAATTCATGGACGGAAAATGGATGATTACAGCCCATCACTCCTCATCGATGCCTGAGACATAGGGATGGCTCGAGCACGCGTGCTGGCGATATGCCAGCACACGCTTGCGGTGAACTCCAGCTCATCACTCCAAGCCAGAACTTTCGCCAGCAACACTTGCCTCACTGTTCTTTCTTCCCAACGAAAATCGCTGGATCGTATGACGGGCCATAACGTGAGCTTGAAACCGCCGAAAGGGTCATGGCATGAAGGTCTATGCCGGCGTCATCTTTGAAAAAGCGGCTTCCGGCGGCCTCGTCGACACGTCGTCTCCGTCGTTCTTGCAAAAGCACTGGTCGAAATTGCCGGCGAGGAAGAGGCTGCCGCGGCCCGTCACCTTTTGAGGCCGTTTCTGTCAACCGGCGCCAGGGGCCGAACAGATTCTCCGCCCTTAGCCGGCGCAGCGATCAATCAGAGTACAAATTCAAAGCGTTCGACCAGAGCCCACTCTCAGCAACGGTGCCCGCCTCCTCGGAGAGGCCGATCGCGGGACGGCTCCTCCTCCTTGACGCAGTGCATTGTGGAGCTACGCATCCATCATGCCAAGCGACAAATGGGATTCAAAACATCGAGATGATTGGGCGGCGCGCTTGTCCTATGTCGGACATTGTCGAAAGGACAACGTTGCATTTGGCTTCAAGGCGTTGGGTCATCGTCACAATCCGAATTTAAGCACAAACGTCTTTCGGCATTCGAACTAAGGACAGCTCATTTCAGCGACGTCGATGATACGCAAGTCCTGGATCGTTCACTCGACTGGAATGACCTTTGCGTTTGCGATTTAAGGGCGGCGGGAACGGGCGACCGGCATTGGAAGACGGGAAGCCATGATGCCTGGCGGCGAAAAAGCACCCCTCGAGCGCAGAATCCCATCTGATCGAAAGGAAGACGACGCGTGAAATCTGGACATGATAAGCCGGACTGGAGACGAAAGTCATTGCGCGCCTCATCATCAACTTTCATCTCGAAAAAACATAGCGAGGCGCATTTACCTTGGTATACCATCTATCCAACGATACAGGAGTTTTCCTCTGCAATCGGCGCCCATACGTATGAGGAATGGCTGCGGAGCCTGCCAACCGATGACGCTGTTTCGCTCTATCTGCACATTCCATTTTGCCGCTCGATGTGCTGGTATTGTGGTTTTCCAACGAGCATCACTCGTCTGGATAATTTGATCATCCACTATCTAGCAATGCTCCGTGAGGAGATCCGCTTGGTCGCCGAGCAAGCGCCGAAGGCACTTGGCGTGAGCGACGTGCACTTCGGGGGCGGATCCCCGACCATCATGCCGCCAGCAGACTTCCTGTCGCTAATGGAACTTTTGCGCGGCCACTTCGCGTTCGAGAAAGCGGCTAACATCGCTATCGAGGTCGACCCGCGCACCTTCACCACCGATATGGCCGAAGCCTTGGAGAAAGCCGGTGTGAACCGCGCAAGCGTTGGTGTGCAGAGCTTTGATCCCATCGTACAAAAGGCGATCAACCGGGTTCAGAGCGAGGCGCAGGTGATGACTGCCGTCCAGAACCTTCGCCTGCATGGAATAGGGCGCATCAATTTCGACCTGATGTTTGGATTGCCCTATCAAACAGTCCAGTCCTGTCGCCAGAGCGCGAAGTTAGCTATTGAGATGCGTCCCGACCGTCTCGCGGTCTTCGGTTATTCGCACGATCTATCCTATAGAAAAAATCAGCTCCTGATTGACCGGGCAGCATTGCCCGATATAGCCGGGCGCGCTGAGCAGGCCTCGGTCATGGCCGAAACGTTAGCCGCTGCCGGCTATCTGCAAATCGGGCTCGACCATTTCGCGCTGCCGGATGATGAGCTTGCATTAGCGGAGAGAACTGGTCGTCTGCGGCGCAATTTGCTTGGTTACTCGGCCGAAACACGCCCAACTGTGATCGGCTTCGGCGCGTCGGCCATCGGTCGTTGCGGCGAAGGCTACGTTCAAAACGTATGCGGCGTCCACGCCCCATCGATTTTTCAGTTGCAGTGATCTGAGGTTGATCTACGGCCCGTCAAATGAGCTCACCGAAGAGTACCTGACGAGCTCATTGTGAGGCCTTGATGCGGGCGGCGTAGGCCCAGGGCATGAGGGCATCGATGTCTTTTGCTAGGTGGCCGTTTGCGAGGCTGACGAAGAGATCGCACAGATAGGCGTAGGGTTCAACGCTGTTCATTTTACAAGTGCCGATC
>NZ_JARWGH010000073.1:0-5209 GCF_036528765.1 Rhizobium sp. BR 362
GCCATACGTGGCCATTGGGCCATCGAGAACTCCCTCCATTGGGTACTCGACGTCACCTTCAACGAGGATGCCGCCCGATCTCGAACCGGGCATGGACCAGCCAACATGGCCGTCGTCCGACACTTCGCCATCAACATGGTTCGAAGCCATAACGACAAGCGCAGTATCAAACTCAGACGAAACAAAGCAGGCAGAAACCCACAATACATGGCCGAAATCATCCGAGCATGACTGTTAACCCGGATTCAGAGCCGTGTTCTTTGCCTCACAGGACTTGACGGGGTGTGGCCCATAATGGAGATGTCGCTTCGTGGCTTTGCCGCTCAATTCTCCCTTCTTCGCGTAGGAGAAAGTCACTTTGAACAGAAAGTCACCGGTCTATCTGAACGCGCTGCGTGCCTTTGAAGCCAGTGCACGTCACGGCAGCTTCTCCGGGGCTGCCGAGGAACTCAAAGTCACCTCAGCTGCGGTAGGACAGATGGTGCGGGGGTTGGAGGATTGGCTGGGAATGCCGCTCTTTCATCGTACCACCACCGGAAAGGCGAGGCTTACCCCGACCGAACGGGCCGAACATGCCCTTCCCGATATCAGGGCAGGGCTCGATCAGCTAGTCATTGGGCTGGAGCGTCTTCGCGCGTCCGCAACGAGCGGAATCCTCAACGTAACCGTCAGTCCTGCTTTCGCCGCCAAATGGCTATTGCCCCGCATCGACCGCTTCCAGGCCAGATGTCCGGAGACCGACATTCGGCTCGAGACGAGCCTGAAGCTGGTCGATTACAAGGCACATGGAATAGACATTGGCGTGCGCTACGGAGATGGAAGCTGGCCGGACCTGATCGCCGAAAAGCTGATGGACGAGGAAGTCTTTCCTGTCTGTTCGCCCAGGTTTTCAGAAATTGGAAGTCTAAACGTCCCAGCCGATCTGACGCGCCAGACGCTCATACACGATCTCTCCGTGGACCCGGCACTCGGTTTTGTCACCTGGGACCGCTGGCTGCGCGCCGGCGGCGTATCAGATTCCCAGCCGCAAAGGGGCATGAGTATCAATAATTCCGCTGCCGTCCTGCAGGCTGCGATCGAGGGTCGGGGCGTAGCGCTGGCCCGCAGCATCCTCGCCCATGACGATCTGACTGCGGGAAGGCTCAAGCGGCTCTTCCCCGATGTGACCGTGCCATCGACGCTTGCCTACTACATCGTCTACCGGTCGCAGTATGCGTCGCTGCCGAAACTGCAGGCCTTTCGCAACTGGCTGCTTGAAGAAGCCGGCACGGCACGGCCCTAACTCGGCCGCAGCGCAGCGCGCCAAGATTTTCTTTGCCGCGCCCAAGAAACTCTCATTTGTCAAGCCGGCCATGCGGGCGCATCAAACGGCGCATATGCATTTTTGGCGAGGAACATCCCTCGCCGCGTGCGGCCAAGCGAAACCCGAAAGTATGACCGTGGCTTATCTCCAAATCACCCTTCAGATCGCCGCCGCGAACCGTCGCGCTGCCATCGGCATCTATCAGAAATACAAGGAAACGTTCCTCACAGACATCGGAGCGACCTCCAAGGAGCTTCTGATCCGCGACGATGACGTGCAGGTTCTCCATGGGTTCAACAGCGTTGAGGACGCAGGGCCTATCTCGAAAGCGAACTCTTCAACGACGACGACGTCACCGATTGAAGCCGCTGCTGGCGGCAGCGCCGGACATTCGGATTTACGCCATCGCCTGAACTGCAGCGAGCATAACATCCAGATAACCCGCTAATGGCTTCAACGACAACAATATCGACTAAGGCCATTGTCATCGTCGGCGGCGGCCTTGCCGGACTTACGGCAGCCTATCACCTTCATCGCAACGGGCTCGACTTTACCCTGGTCGAGGCACGGGAACGGCTGGGCGGCCGCATTCTCACGGCTGACCCGCAAACCGATGTCTCGCACGACGGTTTCGATCTCGGCCCTTCCTGGCTGGCCCGACATGCATCCGTCGGTTCAGGAATTTGCACGCGAGTTGGGGGGTCGATCAGACCTGGCAGAGCTGGATCAGTTTGGCAGGCAGCGAACAGCACTCAACGATCCCGGTTATCTGGCTGGGGCCATCGAAGCCGGTGAGCGTGTGGCCACGCCCCTGATCACCAGGCGAGACGGAGATCGTTCATCCCCTATCTTGAAATGCGAGGAAAGGAGCAGGTCATGAAAACAACCTATCGGGCGATGCAGATATCCACGTCCGGCGGCCTTGAGCTTGTGGACCGACCGACGCCGGGCGACGAAGAAGTGCTGATTGCGGTTGAAGCCTGCGGCATCTGCGGCGCGGATTTAAGCGACATCGACAAGGCGGACCGGAGACTACAGCCGCCGCGCGTTCCCGGCCACGAAGTGGTCGGCCGGATCATCGCGCTTGGATCAAACACGCCCTCGGCTTGGAAGCTCGGCCAGCGCGTCGGCGTTGGCCGGCTCGGCGGGCATTGCAACGAATGCAATGAATGCCGCCGTGGCCGTTTCAATCTATGCCGCAACCAGCCCGTTCTCGGTTCTTCCTGCGATGGCGGTTACGCGGAAATGATGATTGCGCGCGCGACCGGACTCGTTTCCATTCCGGACAAGCTTTCATCGGAAGAGGCAGCACCGATCCTTTGCGCCGGCATCGCCACATTCAATGCCTTGAAGAAATCGGGCGCTGAGGCAGGCGATACGGTTGCTATTCTCGGAATAGGCGGGCTCGGGCACATGGCGCTGCAATATGCCCGCAAGATGGGCTTCCGCGTGGTCGCGGTGGGTCGGGGCGACAATATTGCCGAAGATGCTGTGAAGCTCGGCGCCCATCGTTACATTGACACGAACAAGGAAAATGCCGCCGAGGCTTTGAATAAGATGGGCGGCGCCAAAGCGATCCTGACCACGATCGGCAATCCGGACGCCGTCTTGGTTTTGATGCCTGCACTTACACCGGAAGGCCGCCTGGTCGTGCTCGGCGTCGGCAAGGATCCCCTGCCGGTATCGACTGGATATCTGGTGGGCGCTGAGCGAGGCGTGATCGGCTCAATTACGGGGTCGCCGTTCGAGAACGAGAAGACATTGGACTTCAGCGTCCTGGCCGGCGTGCGGCCGATGATCGAAACCATGCCGCTGGAGCAGGCCGCCGAAGCGGTCCGAAGAATGCGTTCCGGTGAGGCGAAATTCCGGATCGTTCTGACGATGGGAGACCAGACCAATGCGGATCAATGAAGACCTGACAAAGCCGGTCATCGCCCATGCGGCCAAGCTCGACTGGGTGCCGAGCCCCGCCGCCGGCGTCGACCGACGGATGCTCTACCGCGTCGGCGGTGAAGTCGCGCGTGCGACCTCGATCGTGCGCTACGCGCCGGCAAGCGCCTTTCCCCGCCATGTCCATAGCGGCGGCGAAGAAATTCTTGTGCTTCAGGGGACGTTCCAAGATGAGCATGGCGACTATCCGGCCGGAAGCTATTTCCGCAACCCGCCCGGCACCTCGCACGTACCGGCGCCGGAGGAGGGCTGCATGATTTTCGTGCGCCTTTGGCAGTTTCGTCAGGGCGACAGCATGCAGATTGTCCGGCAGCCAGGCGAAGGCCAAGCGGCCCCATTGCGCGCCGGCGCCCGTGCGGCGCGTGTTCTCTTCGAGGATATCGCGGAACGCGTTTCGATCGAGACCTGGCAGTCCGGCTCAGCCATTGCCATCGAAAATCGCCGTGGCCTCGAATTTCTGGTGCTGTCCGGCAGCCTGATATTGCAGGGCGAGACGCTGGAGCCGCAATGCTGGGGACGGTTGCCGGCAGGCAGATCATTTGAGGTGGCGACAGGCCCAGAGGGCGCCGAAATCTGGATCAAGGACGCCCCTCTTCAGCACGCCGGTGTGCTGCCGATGCCCTCCTCGGCCACGCACCACAAACCAAGATATTGAGCAGGTCACGCAAATGGGGATCGCCGAGGCGACGTTCCGCGACAAGGACGATGTCGCGAAACAGGAAAAAATTGCGTCAAGAAACGTCTGGGTTCTGACGGCGGCACAGTCGCTCGGGGGCGCCAATTCTCCCATCGTCATTTCGCTCGGCGGGCTCGTCGGCCAGCATCTGGCATCTGATCCGGCCGCAGCAACTTTGCCGGTCAGCATGCTCAACCTGGGGCTTGCTCTGGGAACGCTGCCGGCTGCGGCCGTTATGCGCCGGTTCGGACGGCGCGCCGGATATATAATAGGTGCAGCGCTCGGTACGATCGCGGGGATCGTTGCCACGATGGGCATCGTCCAATCAAGCTTCATTGTCTTCTGCATGGGCACGCTGATCGCCGGTTTTTACTCGGCCTATGTCCAGAGCTACCGCTTTGCGGCGACCGACGGCCTGACTGGCGCCGGGCGTGACCGCGCAATATCGCGCGTGATGGTCGGCGGGCTGATTGCTGCCATCATCGGGCCGCAACTCGTCATATGGACGCGTAACGCTCTGCCGGGACATGCCTTTGCCGGCAGTTTCCTCAGCCAGGCGATGCTCGCCCTGCTCGCGGTGCCGATCCTTTTGCCACTGCGCCGCCCGGCGGGTTCCGCCGCCGTGCATGCCACCGCCATCAGCGCCCGCCCGCTTGCACAGATACTGACCTCGCCACGCTATCTGCTGGCCGTTGCGACCGGCGTCGTCTCCTACGGCCTGATGACCTTCGTCATGACGGCGGCACCTATGGCCATGGTCGGACACGGCCATTCCGTCGATTCCGCAGCGCTTGGTATTCAGTGGCACGTTCTCGCCATGTTCGATGTTCGGGCCAAGCTTCATTACCGGCCGCCTCATGGCACGCTTCGGCAAGGAGCGCGTGGCGGCGGTGGGACTTCTCCTGATCGGCGGGTCGGCGCTTATTGCGCTCAGCGGTGTCGATATCGCGCACTTCTGGGGATCGCTTATCCTCTTGGGGCTGGGCTGGAATTGCGGCTTCATTGGCGCCACGGCGATGGTTGCCGAGTGTCATTCGCCATCCGAACGCGGCAAGACGCAGGGCGCTAAGCTTGACTTTGTACATTATGCGGCGAAGCAAATCGCCTGCGCCATACGGACAAGTCGCCCTGGCGGTATTTTATGCATTTCCAGGTTTGACGGTGAGTGTCGATAAAGATCGTCGCTCCACAAAACGAGACGCACAGCGCCAATCGCATCTGTGAATGTCAGATCGGTTTTCCTGTACCATGCCGCCGCGTAAGGGCGCGTGGTTTGGCTG
>NZ_JARWGH010000074.1:0-4843 GCF_036528765.1 Rhizobium sp. BR 362
CCTTCGTGCTCTCCTGCCTGGCGGAGACGACAAGTGACGTCTGTTTCACCATTGATCGATCGCCTCGAATGCGCCGCTTATAAAATTCCCACCGATGCCCCGGAGGGAGACGGCACCTTCGAGTGGGATTCGACGACAATGGTCATGGTCGAGATTTGGGCGGGCAGCCATTGCGGTATCGGATATACCTACGCGGACGCTGCAGTCACGGGCCTGATCGCAACGCTGAAAGACACCGTGATAGGGTCGGAATGTTACGACATTCCCTCCATTCTCGAACGTCTGGCGATGAAGGTCCGCAATTCCGGGCGATCTGGTATTGCCGCCTGCGCGATCTCGGCCATCGATACCGCATTATGGGATCTGAAGGCGCGCTGTTTGGATCTGCCGCTTTTTATGCTTTTGGGTGCTGTCCGCAAATCAATTCCCGTCTATGGGAGCGGTGGCTTCACGACATATTCGGATGAGCGCCTGCGAGATCAACTTTCCGCCTGGACCGCTGAAAATGGCTGCCGCGCCGTAAAAATGAAGATCGGCGCAGACCATAAACGAGATCCCCAACGGATTACTGTCGCAAGGAATGCCATCGGCGAAGCCGAGCTCTTCATCGATGCGAACGGTGCCTTTACGCCCCAGGCGGCAGTGCGCTTCGCATCGATCATCAAGGCCGCTGGAGTGCGCTGGTTCGAGGAGCCCGTGAGTTCCGACGACGAAGCAGGTTTGAATTTTGTCCGCTATCGAACGCCGCCATCGATGGAAGTTGCCGCCGGCGAATATATCTACACGCTCGATGACGCTCGCCGTCTCATCGAAGCGCAAGCAGTCGATGTGCTGCAGGCTGATGTCACCCGATGCGGGGGGATCAGCGGCTTTTTGAAAATCGACGCGTTGTGTGAGGCTTTTCACATCGATTTATCCGGTCATTGCGCCCCATCGGTTCATCTCCAGGTCGCCACTTGCGCGGCTCGCTTGCGGCATCTGGAATGGTTTCACGATCATGTCCGTATTGAACAGATGCTTTTCGAGAGCGCCCCTGTAATCTCGGAAGGGACGATTGCGCCGGATCCGTCACGACCGGGAAATGGCCTCGCATTCAAGCATCAGGACGCTGAAAAATTCAAGATCTGACGAGAGATCACCGATGAGACAACTCGTTCAATCTTTGGATGCGCCAAGTCGGCCCGCCGAATTCCTGCCGGTGCTGAGCGACCTTGTGGAAGCTGTGGCGCGGCCCGAAGCATTGCAACGCGTGCGGAAGGCGCCGGCTCATAGCAAAGATCTTGCACTCGTTGCTGGTCGGCAGCTCAATGGTGCGGCCGCAATTTTGGCATTGGCGGTGTTGACGGACAGTGCCGTGGAACATTATCGCGGCAGCTTTCAAAATAGGGTTATGTACGCGCCTCTTGCTGTTTCTTCCGTGGCGCTCTTTGCCAGCATAGCCGGCATTGCCGACCGCCAACCGAAGCGCCACCGCGCGCGTGACATGATCTATGGAGTGGCTGGTATCACCGGCTTGGCCGGTCTCGGCTTTCACGCCTATAATATTCTCAAGCGTCCCGGCGGCCTGTCATGGCTCAACCTTTTCTATTCGGCTCCTATCGGGGCCCCCGCAGCGCTTCTATTAGCGGGCGGCTTCGGCAGGGCTGCCGAAAAGGTCCGCGACACACCCTCGGGCAAATTGCCAAGGATCAGTGGTTTGCCCGCAGGTAAAATATTGACCGCCGCCGCCTGCATCGGACTGCTTGGGACCGTTTGCGAAGCTGCACTGTTGCACTTTCGAGGCGCGTTCCAAAACCGGGCAATGTATCTGCCTGTCACCATCCCGCCGACAGCGGCAATCCTGCTCGGTCGCTGTCTTTTTGTGACGGGCCGGAGCGCGTCGGATCTGGCGCGCATTGCTCTGAAGATCACTGCGGCACTGGGTTTGGCTGGAGCCGCATTCCACGTCTATGGCGTTTCCCGTAAAATGGGCGGATGGCGCAACTGGTCCCAAAATATTTTGAATGGGCCGCCGATCCCTGCGCCTCCGAGCTTCACCGGACTTGCCATTGCCGGGCTTGCCGCCCTGTCACTACTGGACATGGAGAGGAATCGTGAAGGATCGCTATCCCGGATATGACGTGATGCGCAAGCGAGACGGTGTGTCCTGGAACGACAAGACACGCGCGGTCGTCGAAGAGCGAATGGCCATCGATTCGGCCACGCCCAAGCATCTCAACGCGATCGAGTGGAGAACCTTGGCCGCCATCTGCGACCGCATCATTCCTCAGAATGCCTGTCGCGAAATTCCCGTGCCCATTGCCGCCATGATCGACAGCAACCTCACCGAAGGAGCCTCCGAAGGCTATCGGGACACCAGGCTGCCGCCGCTGGCAATCGCCTGGAAGCACGGATTGGCAGCGATTGAAGATGAAGCAAGACGTCTCTCGATGCAGCCATTCGCGGATGTTTCCGATGCCGAAAAGGATTCATTGCTGACTGACATATCCCGCGGATGCATCCGGTCACCGCTGTGGTCCGGCCTACCTGCCGATGTCTTCTTTTCGAAACGCCTATTGCACGACATCGTTTCGGCCTATTACGCGTTTCCGGCCGCTTGGAATGAGATCGGCTTCGGCGGGCCGGCCAGTCCGCGAGGATATGTGCGGCTGGGCTTTGACCGTCATGATCCCTGGGAGGCTTCGGAAGCAAAGCCCGGCCATGAACTTCAGAAAAGGCGAGAAAATGCGCGAATACGATGACCCGATGCAAACGCCGCGGGCGATCGGAGGCCGGGCACCGGACGTCTTTCGCCACGGCGGGTGGGTGCCGATGCGCGAATATAGCGATGACGAGCCCGTCGATTTCGCCATCGTCGGCACCGGCGCTGGCGGCGGCACGTTGGCATGCAAACTCGCTGAATATGGCTTCTCCGTCATTGCTTTCGACGCTGGTCCTTATTTTCGTCCGCTAGAGGATTTCGCGTCTGACGAGACCCACCAGTCCAAACTTTATTGGATGGACGAACGGCTGGTCGATGGCGAAAATCCACTGCAGCTAGGCGCCAATAATTCGGGCAAAGCGGTGGGCGGATCGACAGTGCACTTCGCGATGGTTTCGCTGCGCTTTCGCCCCGAATGGTTTAAATCGCGAACGCTCCTTGGATACGGAGCCGATTGGCCCCTCGACTGGCGAGAAATGTGGTCCTACTACCGCGAAGTTGAATTGGCGCTCGGCATATCCGGCCCCGTTCATTATCCCTGGGGGCCCAGCCGCCCGCGCTATCCGTACCGACCCCACGAATTGAATGCTGCCGCTCTCGTCCTGGCCGAGGGCGCTGACGCCATGGGCATCAAATGGACTCCGACTCCAATAGCTACCTTGTCTGCCCCCCGCGGACCTGCGCCTCCCTGTGTCTACAGAGGAATGTGTGTGATCGGTTGTTCGACCAACGCCAAGCGCAGTGTCCTCGTCACCTGGCTTCCAAGGGCTCTTGCGGCCGGAGCGGAGATCCGCGATCTCGCGATGGTCGGGAGGATCGAGCACGACCAAGGAGGTCGGGTGACAGGCGTGCTTTATCACCGTAACGGAGAGTGGCGCTTTCAAAAGGCGCGCAATGTGGTCGTTGCAGGTTACGCCATCGAAACCCCGCGCCTGTTATTGAATTCCAAGAGTTCGAAATACGCCTTTGGGCTGGCAAACAGCTCAGGCCTTGTGGGAAAGAACTTGATGGTCCAGTCCAATCAGGCCGTATGGGGCACGAAAGAACAGGAAATCCGCTCGTATAAAGGCCCGCCGTCGCTCGCCATAACGGAGCACTGGAACTACACGGATGAAGGAAAGGACTTCTTTGGCGGCTATTGCTACATGAGCCAGGGACCGCTTCCGATCGTCTGGGCGAACACCCTTGCTGCAAAGAGAGGGCTCTGGGGTCAGGCGCTGACCGACGAGATGGAGAAATACAATCATCAAGTCGGCCTGAAGATGGTAGGCGAGTGCCTTCCACAAGAGGGCAATCAGGTAACGTTGACCGAGGCACGAGACCAATATGGCCTACCGATCCCTCGCGTGACCTATTCCTATTGCGATAACGACAAACGATTGATCCGCCATGCGTTGAATTTCATGGGCGCAGCCTTGTATGCGGCAGATGCGCATGACATCTGGGAGGAACTCGACGATACCTGTCATATGCATGGGACCGCGCGCATGGGAGACCATCCCCGAACCAGCGTCGTCGATGCCGATTGCCGTTGCTGGGACATCGACAATCTTTGGATCTGCGATGGCTCGGTGTTTCCAACGGTGGGCGGCGTGAATCCTTCACTCACCATCCAGGCCATTGCCTGCCGCACGGCAGATCGCATTCGTGCGCTGGCTAAGCAAGGCGAGTTATAAAGCATTCTGCCAGAATAGCGCTCTCAAAGATAATGCGGTCCAGCATGTAGTATTCGAAGGGAATTCGCCACTAACCGTCTTCATGGGGTCATTTGCGGATGGGGCGAAATACTACAAGGGCCGAAATAGGAGCTGCGCGCTCAACCGCATCCTCCACCCGCAAGCCTTAACGGATGGGCAACGACCACACTCCCACCCAATCCGCCTCAACCCCGCGGGATATAAAGCCAAAACCGATCCAGGAATTTCTCGAACCACTGTCGTTTGGCATTTAATTAGACCGTATGTTCGCGGGGTGAAGGTGGCCCGCCCCCGCAGTAAGCTGAAGTCGGGGGTTGCTCTGGATAGGCCGGAGCCGAGCCCCACGCTTAAGCGAGGACGAACCATGAAAGAAGATAGCGTAATTTTCATCGGCTTGGATACGTCGAAGTTGAAGATTTCAGTGGCCATTGCCGATGGAGAGCGC
>NZ_JARWGH010000075.1:0-4154 GCF_036528765.1 Rhizobium sp. BR 362
GCCATACGTGGCCATTGGGCCATCGAGAACTCCCTCCATTGGGTACTCGACGTCACCTTCAACGAGGATGCCGCCCGATCTCGAACCGGGCATGGACCAGCCAACATGGCCGTCGTCCGACACTTCGCCATCAACATGGTTCGAAGCCATAACGACAAGCGCAGTATCAAACTCAGACGAAACAAAGCAGGCAGAAACCCACAATACATGGCCGAAATCATCCGAGCATGACTGTTAACCCGGATTCAGCGCCGTGCTGTTCGATGTTGCTCGATTGCACGATCTCGTCATGCCTTGCATAATAGGCATCCAGGATTTGCTGGGACTTCGGTGCGGGCTGCCGTTCGGCAAGCATCAAGATGACCATGTCCACATTGTTGCGCACAATTAGTCGGAAGACAATCCTGACCTTACCGGTGCGGACGAATTCCTCTTCGATCTGCAGTGCGACATGCGTTCGGTATTCGACGCGATGGGGGCAGGTCGGCGACGAGTATTCGATCACGGTAACGGGTGCTGAGGCGGAGCCAATCGGCGGTCCGCACGCCCTACGGGTGCATCATGTCCCCCGCGTTAGATGCGGTTGGAAGGTTGCCAATCCAAACACTGAGAATTCCCGCGGCGAGGCGCGAGAATAGAAACTTGGCCAAGATATGAATGTCTCCGGATGATTGCCGGTAAGTTCAGGGCGTCAGTGCTTGGATTTAGACCGCCTCAAACAGATGTCCGTGCAGTCCCGAGTCGGTTCGTCACTGACACTGCTGTGTCATCAAATGCTATACGGCCAGTGCCCAAACTTCAACGGTAGCTATTGCCTAGTGACCCAAGATCTGACTGAGGAATGCGCGCGTGCGTTCCGATTGCGGCGCGCCGAAAAATGCCTTGGGTTCGTTCTGTTCTACGATTTGACCCCGATCCATGAAGATCACCCTGTTGGCCACCGCTTGGGCAAAACCCATTTCATGGGTGACGCAGAGCATGGTCATGCCTTCTTCGGCAAGCGCGATCATCGTATCGAGCACTTCCTTGATCATCTCTGGATCAAGCGCGGAGGTCGGCTCATCGAACAACATCAGCCGCGGCTTCATGCAGAGAGCTCGCGCGATCGCCACGCGCTGCTGCTGCCCGCCGGAGAGCTGACCCGGATATTTATGCGCCTGATCCGGTATTTTCACTTTCTCAAGAAAGTGCATGGCGAGTTCCCTGGCTTCCTTTTGCGGCATCTTGCGGACCCAGATCGGTGCGAGGGTGCAGTTCTGAAGGATCGTCAAATGCGGAAAGAGATTGAAATGCTGGAACACCATTCCGACTTCGCGGCGGACTTCCTCGATCTTCTTCAGGTCGTTGGTCAGTTCGATACCGTCGACGACGATCTTGCCGGCCTGATGTTCCTCAAGCCGATTGATGCAGCGGATCATGGTTGATTTTCCGGAGCCGGACGGTCCGCAAATGACGATCCGCTCGCCCCGCTGCACGGTGAGATTGATGTCGCGCAGGACGTGGAACTCGCCATACCACTTGTTCATGGCGCTAATCTCGACGGCGATATCTGCAAGACTTGGCCGGTCGTCCTGTAACGACGCCGTTTTCATCATGATGTTGGTCATTATGATATCCTCCTACCGGTGGTCGGTCTTCAGCCGACGCTCCAAATATTGCGAGTAGCGCGACATGCTGAAGCAGAAGACGAAAAACACGGCGCCGATGAAGATGAAGAGCTCCCAGTATATGCCCTGCCAGTTGGTGTTGGCACGAATGGCGGCGGCAAGGGCGATCGGGTCAAGCAATCCGATGAACATGACGAGCGTCGTGTCCTTGAACAGCCCGATGAAGGAATTGACGATGCCGGGGATTGAGATCTTGAGGGCCTGCGGCAGGATGACGAGCTGCTGGGACTTCCAGTAGTCAAGGCCGAGCGCTTCCGCCGCCTCATACTGTCCTTTCGGTAGAGCGGCCAGACCGCCACGAATGACCTCGGCCATATAGGCGCTGGCAAAGAGCGTCACCATGATCACAACGCGCAGGATGAGGTCAAAGTTCGTGCCGGGCGGCAGGAAGTAGTTGAGCAGCAGCGAAGCCGTGAAAAGGAGCGTGATCAGCGGCACGCCGCGGATGAATTCAATGAACACGACGCTCAGCATATGGATGAGCGGCAGGTTGGAACGGCGGCCAAGTGCAAGCAGGATCCCGAGCGGCAGCGACATAGCTATCCCTGTTACGCCAATGATGATCGATAGCAGGAAGCCGCCGACATCGCGCGAGGCGATGCTATCGAGAGCGATTGGAGCCATGCCGTCTGCGAGGGACGAGATCGGCTGGGCCGCATAAACCCACCAGACGCTCGCGCCGATGACAGCAATGCCGACGCTCGGCCCTTTTCCGGCCCGTGCTGCCAACATGAACAGTCCAGCGCCGACAGCGAAGCCGAAATAGACCGAGATCGGAAACCAGAGGCTGCCACCCCAGATCAGGAAATAGGCTATGCCGGGGTAGACGATGCTGAACCAGAGAGCCCGTCGCGGCAAAGCGCGGAGCAGAACTGGCGCCAAAGCGGCGAAGAGCAGCGCGAATGCCAGCACCGGCCGCCAGTAGAGATGCGCAGGGTAGAAACCGAAGAGAAGCTGCGGCCAGCGGTCGCGGATCACGCCCCAACACGCGCCCGGCGCATCGCCCAGGACTTGCCGACACTCGACAAGTGAGTTGGCCCGCCAGACTGAATTGCCGAGCCATGGTGCGACGGCCACGATGAGCCATGCGACCGTAAGTACGGACCCGACTGTTAGAAGCGTGCTGAGCCAGCTGTTGAAAAGATTTTTTCTCGTCCATTCGAGCGTCCCCCCTCGCCCCGAAGGCCTTGGCGATGCGGCGACCATGTCCTGGCGCACAAAGGAGAGGTTTTGCATGTTCATCTCAACGCTCCTTCAGGCTGACGCGATTGTTGTAGATGTTCATGGCAGCCGAGATGCTGAGGCTGATCGCGACATAAGAGTCGGATTCGAAAAGCGTTCAACGATATCCATACCTTGCTAGCCGTCTGGTGATGAGACGAATGTGGGCGATCATGATCCACGCTTCGGCTGATGCGATGGAGCGTTCGACGTCTTTGGCCAATCTGCGGCATCTGCCAAGCCAGGCGAAGGTCCGTTCGACCACCCATCGACGCGGCAGAACCTCGAAGCCTTTCGCCTTGTCTGAGCGCTTGATGATCTCGATCGTCCAGCGCCCGATCTTTTTCAGTCGCCGCTTCAACTTATCGCCCGCATAGCCACCATCGGCGAAGACATGCAGTAACCATGGCCACCTGTGGCGGATGGATTTCAGGAGATCGGGAGCACCGTCGCGATCCTGGATGTCGGCGCTGTGCACCATGAGACCGACCATCAGGCCGAGCGTATCGACGATGATATGGCGCTTGCGGCCTTTGGTCTTCTTGCCCGCGTCATAGCCCCGGATGCCGCCGCTTTCGGTGGTTTTGACGCTCTGGCTATCGATCACACCGGCCGTCGGGCTTGCCTCCTTGCCCTCCAACTCGCGCGTTTCCATCACGAGACGATGGTTGATGCGTGGCCAAAGTCCCAACGCTCTCCATTCATAGAAATAGCGCTGGACGGTCGAGCAGGGTGGAAAATCCTTCGGCAGCATCCGCCATTGGCAACCAGTTGTGGCGATGTAAAGCAGGGCATTCACCACCTCTCGCAAATCCGTGGTCCGCGGGCGGCCCAAGCGGCGCGGCATTGGCAGGAAAGGCTGAACCAGACCCCATTCCCGATCCGTCATATCGCTTGCGTAGCGTGCCGTTCGCCGGGCATATTGCCGACGGGTGATTTTGGTCCAGGCCATCGTGTTCTCCATCGAATCTCGCAAATCCGAAGGAATCATAACCTGTTGAAATCACCCACCTCTTTTTGAGGCAGCCTCTAAGCTTGACTTTGTACATTATGCGGCGAAGCAAATCGCCTGCGCCATACGGACAAGTCGCCCTGGCGGTATTTTATGCATTTCCAGGTTTGACGGTGAGTGTCGATAAAGATCGTCGCTCCACAAAACGAGACGCACAGCGCCAATCGCATCTGTGAATGTCAGATCGGTTTTCCTGTACCATGCCGCCGCGTAAGGGCGCGTGGTTTGGCTGAGAACATCTCCCGCCCACAGCG
>NZ_JARWGH010000076.1:0-4151 GCF_036528765.1 Rhizobium sp. BR 362
GCCGAGATCGTCCCAGCCGGTGCGGAAGTCGATTTCACCCGGTCGCCGGAACATGCCGTTCGCCAACTCGCCAGCGCCGAAGCCGGTGAAACGGATCAGTCTCGCCTGCGCGGCCGGTGTCGCCGGCAGATCCAGCCTCTCGAGCTCGTGGGCCGTGAGGATGGCGGCGACATTGATGCGCGCCCGTTCCTTCCAGGTCGCGGCGAGCCCACGGTCACTATCGTCGAGATAGAAGTTGGCGCGCTGGCCCTGTTTGCGTGGCGCCGGCGCCTTGGCATTCGACAAAGCCTGCGCAGGAGCAGGAGAGGGTGGGTTAGGGTCTGGCTCGTCGTCATTGGCCGCGAAACCGCCGAATGCCGTGACACYCAATTCAAGGGCCGACGACAGCGCGCTGCTGCCGAACATATCGAGGGTGAAGGGATCGTTGYTCATCAAATTGCTCCTGTTGAAAAGGCATGCGCCGTCGTCCCGCCGATCGAGGGCAGTGGCGGTCGCGAAGTCTTGGAGGCCCGTCGAGCAGGCAGGTGGATCGACCAGATCAGCCGGACTTCATCTCGCCCGGCGTCAAGGTTTAGGCAGCGGCTTGAGCCGGGAGGTAGCGGAGATGCACCGGCAGCTTGGCGGCGATCTCGTGATCGGTGAGATCTTCCAGAAGCCTCAGCGTGCTGCCGGCCTGCCCGCAGAAAAAGGCGATCGTGCGCTTATCCCGCCCCGCTGTCGGAGAGCTGTCATCGGCATAACCGCGATATTGGTCGGCGGTGCTGCTCCAGATGTGCTCGAGGCGCTCCTCGCGCGTCATGGCGCGCACCGGCCGGCTTTCGCGGTCGATGATGGCAACCCGCATGGTTTCCACCGACGCCTTGTCGGAGAGATCGCAATAGCCGTGGAAATGCCGGATTTGTTCGTCGATCCGGAGAGCAAAGAAGACGCTCGTCACTTGGCCGGTCGAGAACTCGCGCATGGCGAACATCGAGCCGCGGATCCAGAGCGGCGGGAGGATTTCGAACATGTAGTCGTGCTCGGCCTCACCGATCTCGAACCATTCGCCGGAATAGAGCGCTGCAGCATTATCCTCCCAGCGGTTCGGTCGCTGGATATGACGGTCGAACATTCGAAACATTTGCTGGCGGCTTGCGGCGCCCTGATAGACCTTGCGGATTGCGGGAGGGATGTTCATCTGCGGCTCCTTCGGAGGTTTCCGGACTGAAGCGCAGCCGTGTCCTTACGACCTTGCCATCCTCTTCAGTCCTTCATGACCCCTTCCGGGTCGCCGGCATCGCGACCGCCGGGGTCAAGGGCCGGCTCCGCCGGGCGAAGCCTCCCTTGACGCTGGTGGCGCGCATGCGGCACGCCTTTTTCCTTCCTTTTCCTCTTTTCCGTCCCCTTGAGTTTCAGGGTTTCGTTCCAATCCTCTGCGGGTGGACGCAGCCGCATCCAGTCGCAGCCGATATTGTCGGCTAGCGCCCTCAGCCGGTCCGCATAGATGTCGCCTTGAGAATTGGCGTCCGTTGCCGCGACGAGCTGGACGCCGGGCCTCGCGGCCAATTCCCGCAACGCTTCCTCGGTGGCGGGTGACCAGCCGCCACCCGTGCTGAGATAGAGCGTGCCGTCACGCGAGCCCTCAATGGCCGCAAGGCTCATTGCATCGATCGCGGCTTCCGTGACAGCTAAGCGCAATGCAAATTGCGGCCCGAGGCGAAAGAGAACCTTGGTTCCTCCAGACGCGAAGCCTCGGTATCGCGGGCCTCGTGCCTCCCAGCCAGTGACAGCTCCTGCATTGTCGGTATGAGCCGCCCACATGCTGCCATTCGGGCCTTCCCGAAGAAGGTCGCCATTGATCGCCGCACGAAGCAGGGGCGCCGGCAGGCAACGCTCGCCATGGAGATAGCACCATGTCGACGAAGTAGGCCACGGGCGACGGCGGGTCCGCCAACGATCGGCAAGGGAGCAGTCATGTTCATCCCCACGGCTCGGGCTTGTCCATTCCGGTGCCGTGACCTTGAACCCGACGAGGCCCGCAACCCTTGCTGCGCTCGCGAGAAAACCGACATGTTCGAGATGTTCGACGAGTGCGAATATGTCACCTTTTGCATCGCTGAGCGGATCGAACCAGCCCCGCCCTTCGTGGGTGACGATGACAATCTCGCCGCCCCGCCGAAACTTCAGGGCCCGACGGGTGCTCTCCTTAATGTCGATAGCAAACTTCGCCTGCTCGAGAACGGCCCTACAACTGACCCGCTCGCGCAGCTCTTCGATCTCCCTTCTTTTCATTCTGGTTCCTCGCTCCCCTTAGTTGCCCGTCATTTCGCGGCCACCAATCCGTGCCGCCGCGACGAGCAAGGGGCGCAAGGGCGCGGCTGGCAACTGACGAATCTTGCAGTGGTCGCGGCATCCGCCGCGGCGAAGCCTCCGTTGCGGCGCGCGGCTCGCAAGCGGCAGCCAGAACGGCAATTGGCGGCTCAGTGAGCCGCCCAGGGGAAGAACTCGTGCACGATCTCCAGATCGTCGCCGGCGTCGATCTCGTCTGAGGGGAGTACGCCATACTCGCCGTCGACTTCGAAGACGGTGACTGGGACCATCAGGTCGCGGGCAAGTTGGAAGGCGTGGGACTGTGCGATTGAAAGGTCGTGCGACATTGTGAGGCTCCATCCGGGAGCGGGCCAATTCCCGCTCGATGGCTCCTCAAAAGGCATGGTTTCGGGCGCGATCACCGCAAAGGCGAAGCCGTCGCGGCCGCAGCTTGCTAGCGGACCCCTCGTGGGTTGATCGTGGAAGATCCGGAACCGGGCCAGGACGCCATCACCGAAGAGCGGGATTGGCCACTCCCCGGTGGGTCACACTTGCTGACGCCCTCAACTCGGCCGCAATGAACAAGGTTGACCACTGACACCATCGGGGGTCGCTAGACGTTACCGCGGGAAAGATGCAGGCGGGCCGATCCGCGAACGGAGACCGCGGTGCGGGCGATGGCAGCACAAAAAAGCACTGGAGTGGCAAACGATAGGCTGGAGGTATAAGTCGCCCTGGCCAGATGCTCAAATCTGAGCGCCCGCCGGCTTTATACGGCTAGATCTCGACGCAGGCTGTTACGCAGCTGTTCAGCCGCAGGAAGGCTGCAACTTGGATTCATCAATATACCTATTTCCAAGTCCCGAAGCTGAGGCAGACCTTCGTTGTCGGGGATGATGCGAAGCGACTCCGGAACGCTGCATAGTGCGAGAGCAGCAATGGACAGGCCGGTTTGCACGACAGTCACCAGCCCTAGGAGGCTGGCGCTGGAATACGTGCAGCGATACGCACGCCCGGCCTTCTCCAATGCCTTCAGCGTGTTCGACCTCGCAGTACCGGACTCGAACAAGGCCACAGGAAGTGGGTCGGAATACCATTGGGCGTGGGTCCTCGACGACACCCAGACCAACCGCTCGCGCCGGAGCACTTCGATCGGTTGATCGGCCGCGCGCGTCACGATGGCGACGTCGACGCGATTTTCACGTATCGCTTCGTTCAAGCATTTCGAGGATTCACAGACGAGGTCGACCGCTATCTGCGGATGGTCGCTCGCGAAGCGACCGAGGGCCTTGGGGAGCAAGGACGCCGCATAGTCATCTGGAACTCCCAAGCGAATGCGCGAGACTTCCGGTTCACATGCGATTGTCGTCCAAGTTTCGCTGGACAGGGCGAGCAGGCGGCGCGCGTATGGAAGCAACTTCGAACCTGTGGCGTTCGGCACGACTGCTTTTGGAGTTCGAACGACCAGTTGTTTTCCAACGAGCTGCTCCAACCGCTGCATCTGCATGCTGACGGCGGACTGACTCCTCCCTACCCGCGGAGCAGCCGCGGTGAAGCTGCCAGTCTCAACGACGGCAACGAATGTATTCAACAGCTCTAAATCCAGGATCCCGCGCATCACGCTATCAGCATATCGAATAGGGTTCACAAAATCTATTCGTTTGATTGAAGCCCCTTGGCACGTCAGATTGTGGTCCAACCGGGGGCACTCTGGACGACTGCCCTCCAATCAAGGACGCGCGCCCATGCTCAGAGAATTTTCCCACCATCGCAACCTGCGGAGGCTCACGCCTGAAACTGAACGGCTGGCATCGGTCCCTGCTTCCAACCTTTTGGGTTGGGACTATGCGGTCTCAGAGATC
>NZ_JARWGH010000077.1:0-3944 GCF_036528765.1 Rhizobium sp. BR 362
GCATCTGCAGGACCGCAGCGTGAGCGTAGGACGGCGGCAGCCGAGCTTGTTGGCTCGCGAGGAATGGCCGCTTGCGGTCAGGGGAAGAAGGTCGGCGGAGCCGTTGCAGGCCAGGGCCGGTCCGGTGCCAGACCAGCCCAAAAGAGAGGCCCTATCGGGGGCTTTGCGCCGTCAGCAGAGAACGACGCGAATGATCGGTTGTCGCCTCATCGGCATGATCAACGGCGCCGCCGGCGCCATCACCTCTCCCGTCGTCACCGTCGGCACCATATCCATCTGATCCGAGAAAAAAGCGCTGCTCTGCCCCTTTGCTCGCAACCGCAAGGGTGAGGCCGGAAAAGCTGTCCGCCGACGCTGGAATGGCTTGGAAACCTTCGATTTGTTCGACGCGCCGGACTCTTCCGGCACCAACGATCAAATCGAGGAAGCAGAATGACAAAGCGAAAGTACAGACATCGCCGCAGTGTCGATGTTCGGATCACTTGGCTGCAACCACATGTCGACGGATTCAAGCACTGGCTTGGCCAGCGGAATTATTCGGCCGCAACAATCGTGGAGGTGGTGCGCCTACTGGCACTGTGGGGTGATTGGGTGCGTGCCGCCGGCTTCGGTGTCGAAACACTCGCCGAGGGTCTGAACGCATCGGCATCGGTGTTCAAAGGCAGCAAGACCGCCCGTGCGCCACAGGGTGCTGCCGCACTGTTCGTCACGTATCTGCGCGAGTGCAACATTCTGCTGCAGGAGCAGGCTCCGTCACTGGAGGAGACGTGGCCGGCCCTGGCCGCCTTTAGTCGCTGGATGCGGGAGCAACGCGGCATCAAGGAGTCGACGCTCAACCTGTACCAGCCGGTATTGGCCGATTTACTGATATCGATTGGATCAGATCCCGCGGCTTATACGGCCGAGGCGATCCGCAACTTCGTGCTTGTTCGTGCGAGGCCGCACGGCCGTTCGCGGTCGCGGTGCATCGCCGTCGCCACGCGCATGTACCTCAAATACCTCATCGCGATGGGGCACTGCCCTGCGGGGCGGGAACATGCGGTTCCGAGCTTTGCGAGCTGGCAACTGGCGACGACGCCGTGCTTTCTTGGTCAAAGTGATATCGACCGCCTCCTTGCCAACTGTGAGGGCGAGTGCCGCTTACGCGACCGCGCTGTCATGTTGCTTCTGGCCCGGTTGGGCCTCAGGGCGAGCGAAGTCGCCAATCTCACTTTTGCTGACATCGATTGGAAAAATGGCCGGATAACGCTGCTCGGAAAGGTCCGGCGCGAGGAATGGCTGCCGCTGCCTCAGGACGTTGGCGATGCCATATTAGCTTATATCGAGCGGGCAAGGCCGCACATTGCGACGACGCGCGTGTTCCTGACGGATATCGCGCCGATCCGGCCGCTGAGCCGCATTGCCATAAAGTGCATCGTACGTCGCGGCCTCGACAGGGCAGGAATCGCGAGCATCCATCGTGGCGCGCATGTGCTGCGGCACTCAGCGGCGACCGCGATGCTGAGGAGCGGCGCAAGCCTTGCCGGCGTCGGAGCCGTTTTGCGTCACCGGTCTCCATCGACGACCGCGCTCTACGCCAAGGTCGACATCGGCCTCTTGTCCGAAATCGCGCAGCCTTGGGGCGGGAGGTTGCCATGCTGAGCGCCGACGTCGCCCGCTACATCAGTCTGCGCCGCGCGCTGGGCTACAAACTCGCCCGGGTCGATCGGTATCTCCTGGCGTTCGCGCGCTTTGCAGCGGAACGCGACGAGAGCCACATTCGCACAGCAACAGCTCTTTCTTGGTTGCCAGTGGCAGCCAAGAGCCCAAACGCCATGTCGCATCGACTGACGGCCCTGATCGCCTTTGCCCGCTTCATGCAGGCGGAAGATCCTCGTCACGAGATACCGCCCGCAGATATCAAGCGGTCCACCAATCGACCTGTTCCCTACATCTACAGCGCGGATGAGATCGCCCGTATTCTCGTTGTGGCCGGCAATCTGAGGCGCCAGCAGCCCAATCCACTGCGTCGCGAGCTCTATGTCATGCTCTTTGGACTGATTGCAGCTACGGGACTGCGCATCTCCGAAGCTCTCGCGCTCAGGCTCGACGACATCCTGCCGGACGGCGTGTTGCACATTCGCGAAACCAAGTTCCGCAAGAGCCGACTTGTACCGCTGCACGGCACCGTCATGGAAGCGCTCCAACGCTATCTTCACTCTCGGCGCCAACACGCCGGCGAGAGCGATTGGCTCTTCCCATCCGTCCAGCACCGACAGCTCTACCCGACGACGGTGAACTATACGTTCCGCTGCATCTTACGAGGGGCAGGCATCGCGCCGGGGCGAAGTCAGCAGCCACGTATCCACGACCTTCGACATACCTTCGCAACCCGCGTCCTGGAACAATGCGGTGCCGATCGCGGCGAAGTTGCCCGGCACTTCGTCGCTCTGTCGACCTACCTTGGCCATGTCAGTATCCACAATACATACTGGTATCTCGAGGCGACGCCGGAAATGATGACCGACATCGCCGCCGCGGCAGAAACTCTGGTCGGGGAGGACGGCTTATGACAGAGCTCGCCCCTCTCATCACTGGCTTCCTGCGAGATTATATGCCGCGACAGCGAGGTTACAGCCCGCAAAGCTGCGAGACATACGCGTTCAGCTTCAAGCTGCTGTTCAACTTTGCAGCCAAACGGCTCGGCACGCGACCGTCTCTGCTCGCCATCGAAGACCTAGACGCACCGATGATCGTGGCCTTCCTGGAGCACATTGAGCAGGATCGTGGCAATAGCGCTTCCACCCGTAATATGCGGCTTGCCGCCATCAAGGCGTTCATGCGCTATCTCGAGCACAAGGTTCCCTCCGCCCTTCAGCAGATCGGCCGGGTCCATGCGATTCCGACCAAGCGCCATGACCAGAAGCTCATCCGTCATCTGACGATGGATGAAATCCGCGCGATCTTAAACGCGCCCAATCTGGCGACGAGATCTGGCATCCGTGATCGGGCAATGATGCATCTCTGCTTCGCCGGAGGCTTGCGGGTCTCCGAACTGGTCGGCCTTCAGACAGAGAACCTGTCGCTTCAGAACGGTGCGAGCGTGAAGGTCATGGGAAAGGGCCGCAAGGAACGTTGCCTGCCGCTCTGGAAGGAAACTACGCGGGACCTTCGTGCGTGGCTGAGTGTTCGTGGCGCAGTCCGCGTACCGGACCTCTTCGTCAATGCTCAGGGCGACCCGATGACCCGCGCCGGCTTCGAGTATGTGCTCGACAAACATGTCGGCAAGGCAGCCGAGAGCTACTCATCGCTTCGCGGCCGTCGCGTCTCACCACATCAGCTTCGTCACGGCTGCGCAGTTGTGATGCTGCAGGCAACCCGCGACATCCGTAAGGTCGCCCTGTGGCTCGGCCACGCCGATATCCGCACGACCGAGGTCTACCTCCGCATCGACCCATCCGAGAAGTTGGAAGCGGTCGAGGCGGTAATTCCACGTGAGCTGAGGCGTGGCCGGTTCAAGGCACCGGATGCCCTGATCGCATCATTGCTCTCGGACTAGGAAGGAAACGCGGGTTCCGACCGGGTGCACCCTTGAGCGGAGTTCTACACCGCTACGGTCTGTTCCGGCTGATCTGATATCGCGCTCGACATAGCCGGTGTGCCTTGTCGGGCGCGGCTATTGTGGTGCATCGGAAGATGGTGCCGACGGTGACGACGGAGAGGTGATGGCGCCGGCGGCGCCGTTGATCATGCCGATGAGGCGACAACCGATCATTCGCGTCGTTCTCTGCTGACGGCGCAAAGCCCCCGATAGGGCCTCTCTTTTGGGCTGGTCTGGCACCGGACCGGCCCTGGCCTGCAACGGCTCCGCCGACCTTCTTCCCCTGACCGCAAGCGGCCATTCCTCGCGAGCCAACAAGCTCGGCTGCCGCCGTCCTACGCTCACGCTGCGGTCCTGCAGATGC
>NZ_JARWGH010000078.1:0-3829 GCF_036528765.1 Rhizobium sp. BR 362
CCTACCAGGTTGCCAATAACCTGGAAAGCCAACGACGGCAGTACGGCTTAGTCGAGCGTGCTCGACAGTTGGGTTGGGAGACCGTCGAGATCGTCGACGATGACCTTGGACGATCCGGAGGTGGCATCGCCCGCCCAGGATTCGAGAAGCTGTTGGCGGCGATATGTGAAGGTCGGGTGGGAGCAGTCGTATCGCTTGAGGCCTCACGTCTGGCGCGCAATGGCCGTGATTGGCTGTGAACGGTTGTTGAGAAGTGCGGCTATTCGCTGCCGAGAGGTCCACAGAGGTTTTTCGGCAGTGACTTGCTTGTTCTGAAGCGGATGGGATTGGCTGGGCCCTATGCTTGCCTGCGCGCAGGCAAGCATAGGGCCCAGTGCGTCGAGAAGTGTACCAAACGGCTTTTGGGTGAAGGGGTGAGGACTGGTGCAGCCGCAGCGCGTGCCGTAATCTTTGCGTCGATTGATGAAGGCAGGCACAGCGCCGAACGAACGGCTAATTCTACCCGGCGCCGCGCCCTACACCGTGCGGAACACGAATGCCGGGTTATTATGGCGCAGACGGGGGCCTCGCGTCCATGTCATGACGGCTGCCATGGAGCAGATGAGCATGATACCGGACGCTTCTTTCTGTGCGAGCGTTGTCGGTCGCAGATGCTGATCTGCCGATGCTGCGACCGGGGCCAGATTTATTGCGCTGAAGGATGTGCCCGTATTGCCCGTCACGAGCGACGTCGGGATGTTTCCAGGCGGTATCAAACGAGCCGGAACGGCCGTTTCGCCCATGCGGCCCGCAGCCGCCGATATCGGGCCCGGCAAAAAATAGTGACGCACAATGGTTCACTCGCCAGCGATGCCGATGTTGATGCATGGCGGCTTCGGTGACGACACCGAACGAGGCGTCCGACACTGCTGATACGCCGTCCTTGACCGAGTCTGCGATCCCTGAAGGATTGCCGACCGGCGTTCTGGGACATCATTGTCACTGGTGTGGCCGCTGCTGCTCGCCGTTTGTCCGCCGTGAGCCCCTGCGTCGTCGCCGAGCCATCCCGATGTCCCTATCCAGAGGATGACGATGGCCATATCTGCCGAACTGCAGGCTCAGATCCTGCGCTACCACCATGTCGAGAAGTGGCGAGCCAACACCATTGCCCACCAACTCGGCGTCCACCATCATACCGTTCAATGCGTGCTGGCCCGTTCCGGGCTGGTGCCGCATGGCCCGCGAACTCGGCCAAGCCAGATCGACGCCTATCTGCCGTTCATTCTGGAGACCCTTGAGGCATTCCCCACCCTGACGGCAGCCAGACTCCACGCAATGGTCTGCGAGCGGGGATATCGTGGCGACGGCGGTCACTTCCGCCATATGATCGCCCGCCACCGACCGCGCCAGAAGGCCGAGGCCTATCTGCGCCTGCGCACCCTTCCTGGAGAGCAGGCCCAGGCCGACTGGGGCCACTTTGGACAGATGCAGATCGGTAGGGCACGTCGTCCCCTCATGGCCTTCGTCATCGTGCTGAGCCAGTCCCGCCGGATCTTCCTGCGCTTCTTCCTCGATGCCAGGATGGAAGCGTTTCTGTCCGGTCACGTCGAAGCCTTTGACAGATGGGGCGGGGTTCCGAAGGTCGTGCTCTACGACAATCTGAAGAGCGCTGTGCTCGAGCGTCATGGCGATGCCATCCGCTTCAACCCCACTCTGCTCGCCTTTGCCGCCCATTATCGATACGATCCCCGTCCGGTCGCTGTCGCGCGGGGGAATGAGAAAGGCCGCGTCGAGCGCGCTATTCGCTATATCCGCGACAACTTCTTTGCCGCCCGCAGCTTCAAGGATCTCGACGATCTCAACGCCCAGGCCGACGCCTGGTGCGAGGGCGTTGCCGCCGACAGACTGTGCCCCGGTCTCGATATGACCGTCAGGCAGGCCTTCGCCCTCGAACAGCCCTACCTTTTGCCATTGCCAGACACCTCCTTTGAATGGCCGGCCCAGATCGCTGTTTCCATCGGCAAGACCCCTTACGCCCGCTTCGATCTGAACGATTATTCCGTCCCGCACGCCTACGTCCGGTGCAGCTTGAGCATCGTGGCCACGCAGAAGGAAGTCCGCGTCCTCGATGGTGCGAAGGTCGTTGCCTGTCACGTTCGCAGCTACGACAAGGGTGCTCAGGTGGAGGATGCCGCCCACATCAAGGCTTTGGTTGACGAGAAGCGTGCCGCCCGACGACACAGCGCCACCGATCGGCTGGCTGCCGCCGTTCCCGCCAGCACCGCGCTTCTTGAGCGCGCGGCACAGAACGGACATTCCCTGCATTCCGCCGTCATCGGCCTGAACCGGCTGCTTCAGCACTACGGAGCCAGCGAACTGCAAGCGGGAATCCTGGAGGTCCTGGCGCTCGAAGGGCCATCGCCCCATCCCAATGCCGTCCAGCTGATCCTGGAGCGCCGACGGGAACGGCGGCGCCAACCGCCGTTGCTGCACGTCGCGCTGCCCCGGCATGTCCAAGACAAGGACAGCCCTGTCCGGCCCGCTCGTCTCGACCTCTACGACCAGCTCAAGGAAACCTCAGATGACAAGTCATGATCAAAGCGATGCCCTCAATCGCGCCGCCCGGTTGCACCTGCACGGTCTTGTCGCTCACTGGCAGGACGCGCTTGAAGGCGGGTGGGCGCTGACACTTCTCGACTGGGAGGAGAACGAACGCGCCAGGCGTAGTCTGGAACGACGGCTGAAGGATGCCAGGATCGGACGCTTCAAGCCGCTCTGCGACTTCGATTGGTCCTTTCCGACACGATGCGACCGGCAGTCCATCGAAGCGCTCATGCGTCTCGACTTCATCCGTGACGCTGCCAATGCCGTCTTCATCGGCCCCAACGGGGTCGGCAAGTCAACACTTGCCCGCAACATCGCCCATCATGCCGTCCTCAACGGCCACACCGCCCTGTTTACCAGCGCCGGCCAACTGCTGGGCGAACTGGCTGCCATCGACAGCGCTTCCGCGCTCCGCCGGCGCCTGGCCCACTACACCGCTCCAGCCCTCCTCGTCATCGATGAGGTCGGATATCTCTCCTACACCAACCGTCATGCCGATCTGCTCTTCGAACTCATCAGCCGACGCTACGAGGCAAAGAGCACCATCGTCACCACCAATCGCAATTTTGCCGACTGGCACGAGGTCTTTCCCAACGCCGCCTGCGTCGTGTCGATGGTCGATCGTCTCGTCCACAATGCCGAAGTCATTGCCATCGAGGGCCAATCCTACCGGCTCAAAGAGGCCACCGGACGGTCGGAACTGCGCACCGAGCAGAGAAGGGCGCAAAGGCCATGACGAAAGCCCCCGCGAAACCTGGGTTGCCGATCTCCTTGTCCGTCGAGATCCCGACAACCTGGACACCGGAACAGGCCCTGGCCGTCTTCGAACTGCTGACCGAAATCCGCGACAGGGTCTGGCACCAATACAACGTCCAGATCCAGACCGAGCTCCAAAACCAGCGCCTGCCAAACAAATGATCTGACAGCCCTCCGAAGGCACGCTGCCTTATTCCGATTTCTCGGCAGCGAATAACCGCAGTTTTAGGCGACCGCTAACATTGGCATACGTTGCTGGAATTTTGTGGTCTGGTCGGCACTCTGATCGTTGACGAAGAGGCTATTTACGATCCGCGCTCGCCTAACGATCGTCTCCTTCTTGGCATGAAGGGTACGATGAGCGAGATGGAGTTATCCGTGTTTCGGCAACGATCCGTCGAGGCCATGCGCCAAAAAGCGCGGCGCGGCGAACTTCATCTGACTGTTGCCGTCGGATATGTGAAGACGGATGATGCCCGTGTCGAGAAAG
>NZ_JARWGH010000079.1:0-3657 GCF_036528765.1 Rhizobium sp. BR 362
CGATATATTTCGGAATCCACCAACCCTGTACACCGCCGTCGGGCAGCGACGTGCCGGCGATGACCAGCTTGCCTTCCTCCGTGCCCTTCTTGACGACATCCGGAAGAAGATCGATCCAGGCTTCCGGCGCGATATCGGGCTGGCCCTTTTCCGCCATCGAGGTGATCGTCGGGACCGTATCACCGACGGTGATCTGGGCGTCGCAGCCATACCCTTCGTTCAGAATGATCTTGTCGAGGTTCGATAGAACCTCCGCACTTTGCCAGTTCATGCTGGCGATGGTGACGCTCCCGCATTCTGCGGCGCTTGCAATCGACGCTCCGCCGAAAAGGCCGAATATCATGCACGTCGAAGCCAAAAGTTTCTTCATTATCGTTCCCTCTGTTTGCGGCACATCCTAGCGAGCGGGACGCCGCGAACCCCGCTCCCACGGTTGTCAGGAGCGCTCACTCCTGCGCCAACCGATTGCTAAAAACACCAGCCTCAATCTCGGATTTCGCCTGAGCTTGATCGGGTCCGGCGCTGTTGTTTGCCTGACGCCCCGCGATGTGGCGGCGTCAGGCAATTGCTCAATGACTGTCTTCAACGTGATGGCCTTTGTGCACTGTTTTGGATCACGCGCTTGGACTTAACTCTTAGGCTTCAGGTTTTCAGGATCATAGATCGGCTTATAGCCGATGCCGACCACCTCGACAGGATAGGTCTCGGCAAAATATTCGATGTTCAGCCTGCGACCTTCCTGGCAGTGGCTCCACGGGAGATAGGCAAGCGCAATGTTCTTGCCGATAGTGGGACCAAAGGCGATCGACGTCGTGTAGGAGCGCCGGCCGAGCTCGTCCACCAGGACCTCGCCGGTTTCCGGATCCATAACCGGGAGGTTGCCGAGCGGATAGCGGGCAACGCCCCTGCTGTCGACATTGTCGGTCATGACGAGAGTGCAAAGCATGGCCGGTTGATGGTCGCGCGCCTTGTACTCCAGATGTTTCGCCTTGCCGCGGAAGTCAGCTTCCTTGACCTTCGGGCGGGCGAGGTCGCATTCGATCAGGTTGTATTGGGTCAGAAGGTCTGCGTTCTGCAGGCGCAGGCTTTTCTCCATACGGCGCGAGTTGGCATAGGTTTCGACGCCGAAGGCCATAACGCCCGTTGCGCGCAGCGCATCCCAGACGGCAAGGCCATCCTCGTATGCCATGTGCAGTTCCCAGCCTTGTTCGCCGACATAGGAGATGCGGAAGGCAGTGACCCGCTTGCCGGCGATCTCGATGGGCTTGATCGCGGCAAAGGCGAAATTTTCGGGATCGAGTCCTGCCGGATCGGAAACGACCTTCTTCAGCGTCGCGCGGGCGTTCGGACCCCAGATGCCGATGGTGACGAACTTCTCTGAGACGTCCGTGACGGTGACGTTGAAGCCCTTATCCTCGGCAATGCGCTTTATGTAATGGAAATCGCGCGGGCCGGCGTCTGCTCCGTCGACCACGCGGCAGCGGTCGGCCATGCGGATGACCGTCAGGTCGGCACGCACCATGCCCTGGTCGTCGAGGAAGTGGGTATAGATGCCCTTGCCGATATTGGCATCGCCGCCGATCTTTGCGGCGCAGACCCACTCCATGAGTTCGACATGGTCAGGCCCTTCGACATCGAACATGTAGAAATGGCTGAGGTTGACGATGCCGCAGTCCTCGCTCATCGCCAGATGCTCGGCGTTGGAGACACGCCAGAAATGGCGATTGTCCCATTCGTTTTCGCGAACCGGGACGCGTGCGCCGTATTTCTCCAGCAGGTGTTCGTTGGCGGCATAGCCGTGAGCACGCTCCCAACCGCCCAGCTCCATGAAATAGCCGCCAAGCTCCTTTTCGCGCTCGTAGAAAGGCGAGCGCTTGACGTTGCGGCCCGAGGCATAAGGTTCGCGCGTGTGGACCGCCGGGAAATAGATCTTCTGCGCGGCTTCATAGCAGCGGCCTTCGATAAATTTCTCTTCGAGCTGGTGCGGGTAGAAGCGCGAATAGTCGATGCTGGCGTGGTCGATCTCGGTGCGGCCATCGGTCATCCAGTCGGCAATCAACTTGCCGTAACCGGGACCGTCCTTGACCCAGATGGCGACACAGTACCAGAGGCCGCGCACCTTCTGGCTCTCGCCACACGACGGGCCGCCGGCGGCGGATACCTGCAGGAGACCGTTGAAGGAGTGGCCCTCGTTATAGCCGAGCTCGCCGAGAATTGGCGTCAGCTCCATGGCGCGCTCGAGCGGTTCGAGAATCTGCTCCATGTCCAGATCGCGCTGCGAGGGCGAGAGGCGCGCCTCGTGTTTTTCGAGCAATTCGCGCGGATGGCACATGCGCGGATTGTCCCTCTCGTAGTAACCCCATTCGATCTGACCGCCTTCCGTGGTCTTCGGGTCGCCGGTGTCGCGCATATAGGCGGAGTTGCCCTGGTCGCGCAGCAGCGGATAGCCGATTTCCTTGCCCGTGCCTTCGAATTCGTTGTAGGGGCCGAAGAAGGTGAGGGGGTGGTCGACCGGCATGACGGGCAGATCTTCGCCGACCATTTCGGCGATCAGGCGGCCCCACAGACCGGCGCAGACGACGACATGGTCAGCCATGATGGTGCCGCGATGGGTTACGACGCCCTTGATGCGGCCGCCTTCGACAATCAATGACTTGGCCGGCGTGTTGCCGAACATTTTAAGCTTGCCGGATTTCTCCGCGGCATCGACCAACTTGCCAGCGACCGTTTGCGAGCGTGGAACGACGAGGCCGGCATCCGGATCGAACATGCCGCCCATGACCTGGTCTTCCTCGATCAGCGGGAACATCTTCTTGATCTCGGAGGGCGTCACGAGATGGGCGCGGGTGCCAAAAGATTTGGCCGAAGTCACCTTGCGCTTGATTTCTTCCATCCAGGTATCGTCGCCGGTGCGAGCGACTTCGAGACCGCCGATGCGGGCATAGTGGCCCATCCTTTCGAAGAAATCGATGGAGTACTGGGTCGTCCAGACCGAGAGGTAGTCATGGCTGGTGGTGTAGCAAAAATCCGAGGCATGCGCCGTGGATCCGATGTCAGTGGGGATGCCCGACTTGTCGATGCCGACGATGTCGTCCCAACCGCGTTCGATCAGGTGATGCGCGATCGACGCACCAACGATACCTCCGAGGCCGACGATGACCACCCTCGCTCTTTCGGGAAACGCTGACATTTTTACCCCTCTTCGTTTCTAATGAGGTTGAAATTCACTGCATGAGGCCGGGTCTAGCAATGTTTTCGACGGACCATGTGACAGACTCCGACAGCAGATGTTCCATGCGTGCCATCCGAAACTTACGAGCCACCCGGTCCCGCCTTTGACATCTATCTCACGGCGACGGTCGTCCGCCGAGCGCAATATCCCATTCTTCGGTCAGGGGCACTAGGAGGTGTGGACTCTTGGGGTTTCCAAGGCTGAGCAAATCAGATTCAAGACTGTCTTTTGGAGGCAGTCATGGGTGTTTTGGATCGTCTGATCCTTCGGGACGAGCAGTGGGAGCGGCTATCGCATCACATCATTGGTGACGAGCGCACGCGGGGTTCGTCGGGCCGCGACAATCGTATGTTCGTCGAAGCGGTGCTTTGGATCGTGCGTACCGGTTCGCCCTGGCGTGATCTGCCGGAAGTGTTTGGCGAGTG
>NZ_JARWGH010000080.1:0-3470 GCF_036528765.1 Rhizobium sp. BR 362
GGGCGAGCACAAGCTCATCTGGTCGCGCTGACCAGCACATCGGCGCTCCGCTTCACGGCGGGGCGCCTCTTCCACACCAGTGGAATTATGCGGAGCAGAAGCCGCCGCTATCGTCGAGAAATCCAGCCTTCAGCGATCAGCACTCCGCATAATCACACTCTCAGCATAATCGACATTTTGCGGTGCACCGCAAAACGTCGAGCTGGGTGCGGCCTGGCAGAAGCGGTCGAGCGAGACCGACCGCGATTACCTCTCGGTCAAGCTGGACGACCCGAGCTTCCCCGCACCGATCTACGCGACCCTCACTGAAGTCGAAGGCGAGGACGGCTACCAGCTGATCTGGTCCCGCCCCAACCGGGACTGAGACCGGGACGGCCCCGCCGCGAGGCGGGGCCAAACGGCCGATTAAGAAGCCGGCAGCGGGCATCGAGCCCTCTACCGGCTTTTCGGGTGCCATACGGGACCGGGAATGTCTGCTCAGATCGCTGCAGTGTGCCGCGGCGGGACGACGGCCTCAAGGACGAGGGYCCCCCCAATTTTACCTCCGCTCCGGTTCCCTCCACTTCAACAAAATCGGCTCCCCCACTCGCCGCCGCCGGCGGTCGCTTGCGCGATCCCTGACCCCGCCATCCCGCCGCGGCCCGCGTCGTCGTCTTTCACGAACTCAAGGAGATGAGACGATGACCATCGAACAGCACATCGAGGAACTGCGCGCCGAGCTCGGGAGCGCCTGCGATGCCGCCGAGCGCCGCCAGATCGAGGCGGAGCTCCAACTCGCCCAGGCTGATCTGGCCGTCATGCTTGCCGAACAGGAGGGCGCCATAGAAGCCGAGCCGCCCTTTTGAGGGGGTTTCCTTCCTTGTGCTGTGTGAGCCGTTCCGCCGGGTCGACCGGCCGGTCCGGCTGTCAGGGACTTCATCCCTCGACACTCCCGCCGGCTCACGCCGGAAACGGTCGCGTMCCCTTTGGGGCAGCGGGTCTCTTCTCTCTATGACTTCCTAATTTACTCCAGCAAATCCGGCCTCAAGGACGGCGCGTTCTCCCCCAATTTTTCCGCCGCCGGGCTTCCCGAAAAAATCGGTTCCCCCGCTTGCGAGCCGCGTCCCGCGGTCCTTGACCCCTCTTTGCTACAGAGTGGCCGATCTCCGTCATCAACGAAGGAGATCACATCATGACAACCTATCAGAACCTCATGCTCTACACCAAGCTTGCCGGCTTCCGGCTTCTCGTCCTCGCAAATCGCTTCGGCTGCGACAGCGAATTCTCGCGAGAGCTTCATGATCGTCTGGTTGAAGGACTCGAAGCGGCGATTGCGCGGATCCAGGTCATCATGGAATTGGAGCGAAGCGTTTTCGCCGGAGACGACGAGTTTGCTGCATATCAGTTGGAAGGGGAGTGCGAAATTTTCGGGCGCTTTTCCATCAATCTGCTGGACGATCTCGAAATCGATTTCGACACGCACGAATACCGCATCAATGGCGGTGATTGGGTCAACGCCTTGATGGCTGATTACAGTGGCGTCGATATCGACTATCCGGAACTGGTCGCGCTCACCGAGGCGGAATTGGGTTCGCTGGCGCCGATCATCAACGACATCACGGGGGAAATCGGGATCGCCGTCTATGCAGCCCGCACGGTTCACGCCTGGTCCACCGGGTCATGATCAATCCTGAAGCGCGTTCCAATTTATCGAGGGGCTGAGCAGCCGCCTCTCGACTAATGCCTGAGGAACCGTCGCGATCGCGGCGATGGCGACCAGTTGCCCCCTCTCCTTTCGACAAGGCTGTCATCTCTCGTCAGGGATGTTGCCGCCCGTTCGTCACGACGCAAGCTGCTGCCGCCAGAATTTTCCCCGCCGCGGCACGGCTCCTCGCGGATCAAAATTCAGTCGCCGGCAACTCCTCCACATTCGTTCCGGCTCGTTGGGTGCGTCCCTCCTTTCCGGTCTGCCTCTTATCTCCTGTCATGACCGCATTTCGAAAGGAGAAACGCCATGCAACAACTCGCCCAATTCCTCGCCGCTACCGGCCGCCGGCTTCGCGCTCTCGGCAAGGTGATCAGCCATTTCTTCCGCAAGGGAAAGCTCGGCTTGAAGCTTGCGATCAAGATCCCGTTCTTCGTCGAGGTCGAGGCGTCGTTCGAGACCGACTGGAACCGGCGCCGATGAGGTGCGTTCGGGGCCCGCTTCGGTGGGTCTTGTCTCAGTTCGTCATCGGCACACGCGGCCGGTATCCTCGTTTGCGTTTCTGTCGGAGCAGATCGAGAAACAGCTCGACCGCTTCCTCTTCCCGACCGAAATGATGGACCATCATTTGCCCCTTGCTTCCGATGCGGCCCCATTTGCGCAGGAGACAGACATCCCCGAACAGGTTGGGTTCAATCGACATCGCATAATAGCGGGCCATGTTCTTAGAGGCATCCGAGCGTTCGACATAGAGATGATAAGGCTGTGAGATCATGAGACCAGAATCTCTGAACTCGGGAATCCCGTCCAACGACACTTATGAATCGGTCGGCGTGGATCGATTCACATCGGTGATGATTTTGGAAAAACCGTGACCGGCTTGGGCGAGACGCCTTCGGCGCACGGCTCTACGCGCTGACGCTCCCCGAACCCGCAGGGCGGTTTCGGCCATCCGGTAACGATCCTCTCGCGGCGCTCAGCCGCACCATCCGTGTCTTGCGCCGTCCCAACGCCTGGCGAGGCCCTCGTCGATGAGAGTGGCTCCAAGCGAGCGCCCTGCCCGCGTCACCGTGCGGAGCTTGCGGCCATACTTATCCTCGTCGCGCAGGCCGGCCGAAAGCGAGAACGTGCCGCCATTGAGCAGCGCCAGCAGGCGGGCTTTCGCTGCCTCGCCTTTGATCCTTTCTGTCTCGCAGCGTGGCGGGCTGAGTTCCGGTGTGTCGATATCCGCGATGCGGATTTTCTCGCCTTGGAACCAGAACGTGTCGCCGTCGACAACGCAGTTCACATGACGATCGGCACCGCAGATCAAAAACGCGGCCGACAGGGAATCCGATGTCGGTGCCTTGGCCGGCACGAGGAGGCCGTTGATATTGCCGGCGCCGCCATAGGCAAGCCACCCTCCTCCCGCAATAATCATAGCGGAGAGGATCACGATCAGTGGGTCGCGCAGGCGGCTCGGTGCCGGTCGAGGTGACTTTCCCCGCCAGCGATTTCGATCGTTCCTTTTGCCGGGCTTGCTTGGGTTTCTGAACGGAACCACATTCGATTTCGTCAACCTTCGGTCCTCTCCTGTTTCCCTCACGCTATCCCGGCTTCGGTTTCATCCGCGTTTACGGGAAAGGGGCTTCAGACGGTGTGCGAGGAGCGGGGCGCAGTCGGTCCCGCCTCCCCTTCGGGCCACTATGTTGAGGCTCCTGCGGCTGCGCTKTTTCCCGCTCCTCGCACGACGAGAATTCCCGAAATCCCGCCCGTCGGGCGGCCGCTATGCTGATTTCTCCGATAC
>NZ_JARWGH010000008.1:0-173083 GCF_036528765.1 Rhizobium sp. BR 362
ATGCACGTCGCCTCCGATCTTTGAGGCCGCCGTCAGCGCCTTGGCGGTCTGGTCGGAGAGGTGGGCATTGTCGTGGTCAGCCAGAAGAAGAATGGCCATGGTGAAGTTCTCCCTTTCCTATCCTCAGAGCACGCCGGCTTCGACTTTAAGCTTTTCGACCAATTCGGCGACCGACTTGACCTTGACGCCGGCCTTGCGGCCGGACGGCTCTTCGGTCTTCAGCACCTTCAGGCGCGGTGTCGTATCGACGCCGAAGTCGGCCGGTGCCTTTTTGTCGAGCGGCTTCTTCTTCGCCTTCATGATGTTCGGCAGCGAGGCATAACGCGGCTCGTTGAGGCGAAGGTCTGTCGTCACCACCGCCGGCAGTTTGACCTCGATCGTCTGCAGACCGCCATCGACCTCGCGGGTCACCTGGGCTTTTCCCTCGCCGATCTCGATCTTCGAGGCAAAGGTTGCCTGCGCCGAACCGAGCAATGCCGCCAGCATCTGGCCGGTCTGGTTGCTGTCATCATCGATCGCCTGCTTGCCGACAATGATCAGGCCCGGCTGTTCGGCATCGGCGACGCCTTTGAGGATCTTGGCGACGGCGAGCGGCTCGACCTGATCGTCGGTTTCGACGAGGATGGCGCGGTCCGCGCCCATGGCAAGCGCCGTCCGCAGCGTCTCCTCGGCCTTGGCCGGGCCGATCGACACGACCACCACTTCCTCGGCCTTGCCGGCCTCCTTCAGCCGCAGCGCTTCCTCGACCGAAATCTCGTCGAACGGGTTCATCGACATCTTCACATTCGCAAGCTCGACGCCCGAACCATCCGGCTTCACCCGGATCTTCACGTTGTAATCAACCACCCGCTTCACGGGGACGAGAATCTTCATGGCGGACCCCTTTTTATTTGTTCCGAAGATTGTATTCAATGCGGCCGTTCGGCAAGCAGTGCCCAGAAGGCGAAGAGAGGCGTGTCGACCGATCTCATGGTATGTTTGATTTGCGGGACATTGTAGAACGACCCGGCAATCCCAGGCGAAAACCAGTCTCCGTCCCCTTGCCGGAACTCGCCCTCGGACAGGACAAGATAGACTTCCTCCGGCGCGTGTTCATGATCCGGATAGCGCACATGCGGCGCCATCAAGGTGACGCCAAGCCACAGGTCGTTACGCTCTTCAAGTCCGCCGGGGCCGATGATCATCGCGTTCGCGTGGCCGTCGGCAAAGTTCTCGCTAGCCGTATGATGCATGGTCCGTCGACGCCACGCGAGCTTGTGCTCGATGCCCTCGAAGCACTCGATCAATTGCCGCAAGACTGGCTCCGACGTCTCTATGGAAAGCGCTGCGGGTAAAAACTCGCAGACAGGCAGGCGGTTGCCGGGACCCTCACGTTCCTGCCCAGGATATTCCAATCTCGCAAATATCTGCGGGATCGAACGGCGAGCCTCCGGATCTCTGGCGAACTTGTCGAAGGCTATGAAAGCAGCCTCGACAAAGCGCTGCAGATCTTCACTTCTTTCCATCATCCCGTCTCCTCCCAGACAGAACCGCGACCGACCTCTCGCTCTCAGATGTCTTTCGCTATTCTTAGACCGTCGTAGATCGCCGCGTGCGTGTTACGGGCGGCAACCGCATCGCCGATGCGGAACAGTTGGAACTTGCCCTCGGGATTGCGGGTGACCGACTGAGGCTTTCCGGCAAGGAGCTGGTCGTGCGAGATCTCGCCGAGATTGCTCGAAAGCGGCTTCAGCTCGAAATACAACTCGTCGAGCGGAATGGTGCCGTGGTTGACGACGATCTGGTCGACCACGCGCTGCTTGGAAACGCCGCCATAATCGCTTCCGACATGGGCGACGATCTGGTTGCCATTCTTCTCGGCGGACTCCAGACGGAACGTCACCGTAAAGGTGACATCGAGCTTCTGCAGCGAGCGCATATACGGAACGAGGTTCATCGCCATGACTTCCGGCGCGAACGAGCGGTCAGGCGTCATGATCTCGACCTTGGCCCCAGCCTTTGCCAGGAATTCGGCAGCCTGCAGGCCCGCATGATCGCCGGCGTCATCGAATATCAGAACATTCGTGCCGGGCTTCACGTCGCCGGAGATGATGTCCCACGAGGATACGACGAGTTCGTTACCGCTCGACAGGACGTCCGTATGCGGCAGACCACCCGTCGCAATGATGACGGCGTCCGGATTCTCGGCGGTAACCGTTTCCGTTTCCGCCCAGGTGTTGAAATGGAACCTGACGCCATACTTCTCGCATTGGCTCATGCGCCAGTCGATGATGCTGATCATCTCCCGGCGGCGTTCGCTCTGCGCCGTGAGTCGGATCTGGCCCCCGGCGTTCGGCGCCGCTTCGAAGACGACGACCTCGTGGCCGCGTTCCCCCGCCACGCGAGCCGCCTCGAGACCCGCAGGACCGGCGCCGACGACGACAACCTTCTTTCGAACATCCGCCTTTACAACGATGTGCGGCATCGTCTGCTCGCGGCCGGTTGCGGCGTTGTGGATACAGTAGGCAGCGCCGCCCTGATAGATGCGGTCGAGACAGTAGTTCGCACCGACGCAAGGACGGATATCCTCCTCGCGCTTTTCAATGATCTTCCTCACGATATGCGGGTCGGTCATGTGCGCGCGGGTCATGCCGACCATGTCGACCTTTCCGGCCGCGATGGCATGGCGGGCGGTCGCAACGTCAGGGATCTTGGCTGCGTGGAAGGTGGGGAAGTTCGTCGCCGCGCGGATCTCACCTGCGAAGTCGAGATGTGGAGAGTTGGCCATGCCCTGGATCGGGATGACGTCGGTCAATCCGGGATCCGTATCGATGTGTCCGCGGATGACATTGAGGTAGTCGACGAGGCCGCTCTCTTTGAGCCGGCGGGAGATTTCGAGGCCGTCCTCCTTGCTCGTGCCCCCGGGGAGGCGCTCGTCGGCTGTGTAGCGTACGCCGAGAATGAATTCGTCCCCTACCCGCTGTCTCATGGCGTTGAACACGTCAAGACAGAAGCGCATACGATTTTCAAGCGAGCCACCATACGGCGCGTCGAGCTCGTTCGTGAGCGGCGATGCGAACTGATCGATCAGGTGGCCGTAAGCTTCGAGCTCGACGCCATCCATGCCGCCCGCCTTCATACGCTCGGCGGCATCCGCGAAATCCTTGATAATGCGTTCGATATCCCAATCTTCGATCTTCTTCGGGAACGCCCTATGCGATGCTTCGCGATGGTGCGACGGTGCCACGACCGGTAGCCAGTCGCCCTTGTCCCAGCGCGTGCGTCGTCCGAGATGCGTTAGCTGGATCATGATCGCAGCGCCCTGCTCGTGGACGGCGTCGGTCATCTCGCGGATCCACGGAACGATCTCGTCCTTGTAGGCGAGCAGATTGTTGAAAACCGGCGGACTGTCCCTTGATACCGCAGCGGATCCGGCCGTCATCGTCAGAGCGACGCCGCCTTTCGCCCGTTCCACCGTATAGGCGCGGTACCGTTCCTTCGGCATGCCGTCTTCCGGATATGCGGGCTCGTGAGACGTCACGATGATGCGGTTGCGCAGGATCAGGTGCTTAAGCTGATAGGGCTGAAGAAGAGGATCGTTCGACATGCGCCGTGCTCCAGATAAGGTATGTCGATCGGGAACGGTAAGCACAATGTACACATGTGTCAATAATGAAAACACTAAGGTCATCAATATTGACACATATGTACATTTTTCTTGTGCGACGTTTAACAATTTGCTAGGAGATGGTTCATGGAGCAAACTTTGAACGATAGTGGTTGGCGGGGATCACAGGAGGCGTGGCTGGAAGCTGCGTATGACTCTTTGCTCTCGTCTGGCGTCGACTCGGTCAAAATTCTTCCGTTGGCAAAGAGACTGAACCTCTCGCGAACCAGCTTCTACTGGTTCTTCCAGGACCGTGAACAATTGCTGGCGTCGTTGATCGCGCGTTGGCGCGACAAGAATACGGGAGGCATCGTTCAGCAGTCGGAAGCCTACGCGGAGTCTTTGGCGGAGGCGATGCTCAACGTGTTCGATTGCTGGCTCAACGAAAAGCTTTTCGACAGCAAGTTTGAATTCGCCGTTCGAAGCTGGGCTCTTCAGTCGGAAGAAATTCTCGCCGAGGTTCAGAAGGCCGACAGGACCCGCATGGAGGCGCTTTGCCGCATGTTCATGCGCTTCGGCCTTTCAGAAATTACGGCTGATGTCCGTGCCCGGACCACCTATCTGGTGCAGATCGGATACATATCCATGCAGTCCAACGAAGACATCGCCCTCCGTATGAAAAGAATTCCGGAATATATCGCGATCTACACGGGTGAAGTTCCCCAGCAGCGGGAGCTTGATCGCTTCTACGCAAGGCATGGATATAAGCCAGACTAGGAGGAGGCAGACAATGAGCGGCTCGTTGAGACTCGGCATAATTGGCGGGGCCGGCTGGCTCGGCGGTGCCATTGCCGCTTCTGCTCTCGAGGCCGGCATCGTCAGCCCTGGAGACCTCTCAATGTCTTATCGCCGGAGCAAGCCGGAGCGCTTTTCCGGTTCATTCTGGACGATGGATAACCAGGAACTCGCTGATCGATCGGACGTGATCATTCTCTCCGTACGACCGGAAGACTGGCCCGCAATATCGGTCGATGCAAAAGGCAAACTCGTGATCTCCGTCATGGCCGGCATTCGTCTGGCAGCGCTCTGCCACCATCATAAGACCGAACGCGCCGTCCGGACGCTGCCGAACGCGGCAGCCGAAGTTTTAAAGTCCTATACGCCGTGGATTGCGTCGAGCGGCGTGGATGAAGATGATCGCGCGATCATCCGTGCTGTCTTCAACGCGTGCGGCGTTCAGGACGAAGTGGCAAGCGAGCGCGACATAGACTATCTGACCGGCCTGACTGGTTCTGGGCCTGCCTTTCCTGCACTGCTGGCTGCAGCGATGATGGATGACGCGGTAAACCACGGCCTTGCCGCCGATGTGGCTCGACGGGCTGTCCTTACCCTGCTGACAGGGACAGGTCGCCTGCTGGAACAACGCGAGGAATGTCCAAACGACATCGTGCGCACCTTTGTCGACTACCGGGGCACGACCGCGGCAGCGATCGAGGAGATGCGCGCTGCCGGCTTCGATGCCGCAATTTCGAAGGGTCTGGCCGCCGCGTTTATCAAATCGGTAAGTATGGGAGACGCATCCTGACAACCGTCGGAGCGGGGTTCGCGGCGTCCCGCTCGCTAGGATGTGCCGCAAACAGAGGGAACGATAATGAAGAAACTTTTGGCTTCGACCTGCATGATATTCGGCCTTTTCGGCGGAGCGTCGTTTGCAAGCGCCGCAGAATGCGGGAGCGTCACTATCGCCAGCATGAACTGGCAAAGTGCGGAGGTTCTATCGAACCTCGACAAGATCATCTTGAACGAAGGGTATGGCTGCGACGCCCAGATCACCGTCGGTGATACGGTCCCGACGATCACCTCGATGGCGGAAAAGGGCCAGCCCGATATCGCGCCGGAAGCCTGGATCGATCTTCTTCCGGATGTCGTCAAGAAGGGCACGGAGGAAGGCAAGCTGGTCATCGCCGGCACGTCGCTGCCCGACGGCGGTGTACAGGGTTGGTGGATTCCGAAATATATCGCCGACGCYCATCCGGATATCAAGACGATCCCCGACRYGCTGAAGCATCCCGAACTCTTCCCCGATCCCGARGATTCCAAGAAGGGTGCGATTTTCAACGGCCCGCAGGGCTGGGGCGGCACGGTCGTCACCTCGCAGCTCTACAAGGGCTTTGAGGCTCAGAAGGCTGGTTTCACGCTCGTCGACACCGGCTCGGCTGCCGGCCTCGACGGCTCGATCGCCAAGGCTTACGAGCGCAAGGAAGGCTGGGTCGGTTACTATTGGGCACCGACCGCCTTGCTCGGCAAATATGCGATGGTGAAGCTCGACGCCGGCGTGCCTGAGAATGCGGCCGAATGGAAGCGCTGCAATACCGTCGCCGATTGCCCCGATCCGAAGCCGAACGCATGGCCGGTCGATCACGTCGTGACGCTCGTAGCCAAATCCTTTTCGGAAAAAGCAGGTCCTGACGTCCTGGAATACCTTAAGAACCGCTCCTGGAGCAATGACACCGTCAATAAACTGATGGCCTGGATGACCGACAACCAGGCCACCGGCGAAGACGGCGCCAAGCACTTCCTGAAAGAGAATAAGGACATCTGGACGAAGTGGGTTTCACCGGAAGCGGCCAAGAAAATCGAAGCTTCGTTGTAATCGAACAATCACGCGGTGCGCGCGTAGCGCACCGCTTCTCACTGGGCGATAAAATCAAAAGACTTGCCAGCCCTGCTTCGAGAAAAGGGGAACAAAATGGAATGGTTTTACAAATTCCCGCACATGGACGACGATGCTCTTCGCACGCTGAAAAAAGCGATCGATGATGGCTTTCGGGGGTTCACCCGCGCTTATGGCGATACGATCGAAGGCTTGTTTGCGCCACTGCAGCATTTTCTGATCTCGGCCGATCGTTTCATGACGCAAACGCCATGGCCGATCATTATCGCAATCATCCTCGCGATCGCCTGGTTCGCCAGCCGCAGCGTGAAGGTGGTTTTGGGCTGTCTGGTGACTCTCCTGCTGATCGGCTATTTCGACATGTGGGATGATACCATGCATACGATATCCATGATTTTCGTGTGTACGGTGCTCTCTATTGCCATCGGTATCCCCATTGGCATTTTGATGGCGCGTTCAGACAGTGTCCAGAAGATGGTCAATCCTATTTTGGATGTGATGCAGACCATGCCGAGTTTCGTCTATCTCATCCCCGTCGTCATGTTGCTCGGAATCGGTAAGGTTCCCGGTCTCATCGCCGTGGTCATTTACGCCATTCCGCCAATGATCCGGCTCACCAATCTCGGCATTCGACTGGTAGACAAGGACGTGCTGGAGGCGGCGGACGCGTTCGGCACCTCGAATTCGCAAAAATTGTTCAAGGTGCAGTTGCCGCTCGCTCTTCCCACGATCATGGCCGGCATAAACCAGACGATCATGATGGCGCTCGCCATGGTCGTCGTTGCATCCATGATCGGCGTTCAAGGATTGGGCCAGCCGGTTCTCAAGGCAATTGCGAACCAGTACTTCACGCTGGGCATTTTCAACGGCCTTGCCATTGTCGGCATCGCCATCATCTTCGATCGAGTCAGTCAGTCCTACGGCAAGCGGCTCCAGAAGCATCGGGAGACCGTCCATGGCTGATCATCACTTCGGCGGCATCGAGATCCGGCATCTCTACAAGATCTTCGGCCCCAATCCCAAAGCATATATCGATGCCGTCCAGAAGGGCCTCAGCAAGACTGAGCTCAACGAGAAGCACGGCCACGTTCTCGGATTGCGCGACATCAACATCGAGATCCCGTCTGGCTGCATTCAGGTCATCATGGGCCTTTCCGGATCGGGAAAATCGACCTTGATCCGGCACGTCAACCGGCTGATCGACCCCACCGCTGGCGAGGTGCTGGTCGACGGTGTCGACGTCGTGAAGATGAGCGAAAGCGAATTGCGCGAGTTCCGTAGACATCAGACCGCGATGGTGTTCCAGAAATTCGCGCTTCTTCCTCATCGCAATGTGCTCGACAACACGATGTTTGGGCTCGAAGTGCAGGGAATGGACCGATCCAAACGTGTCGACACCGCCATGAAGTGGTTGGAACGTGTCGGTCTCAACGGCTTTGAGCAGAAATATCCAAATCAATTGTCGGGCGGCATGCAGCAGCGCGTGGGCCTGGCGCGCGCGCTTTCCAACGACGCGCCGGTCTTGCTGATGGACGAGGCATATTCGGCTCTCGATCCGCTGATCCGCATGGACATGCAGACAGTTCTTCTTGATCTTCAGAAGGAGATCAAGAAAACCATCGTCTTCATCACCCATGACCTCGACGAGGCGCTTCGTCTCGGCGACCAGATCGCCATTTTGAGGGACGGACAAATCATCCAGCAAGGCACGAGCCAGGACATCGTCCTACGGCCTGCCGACGGCTATGTCGCGAATTTCGTCAAAGAGGTGAACAGGGGCCGCGTGGTTCACGTGGAGGCGGTCATGAGCCCCGCTCAGCCAGGCGCGCAGCCTTTCGGCAGAACGATTTCGGCCCGCACGACCATTGAAGACGCAGTCCGAACCCTCGTGTCAGGCCCGAATGAGGATGTGACAGTGGTTGGAGAGAAAGGCGAGCCAATTGGAACGGTGGACCTCCGGCAACTCACCCGCGCATTGGTCAGTTCACACGACACATCGACGAGCAGCCCGTCGCTTGCGACGGCTTCATGAGTGATGTGATGTGCCTGCTCTTAGAGCATCCCCTGCGCGAGGAGCTTCATAATGAACTCCACGCGCGGCCCTCGCTATATTTCGAGGGCGATGTCGACGTCTGGCACGTTGCCGTCATCGGCGAAGATGGGCCCCCTGCCCTTCGGATGATCTTGCGCGGCTGGAGGAAGTGTCGACGACACAACAGGGAAAGCATGGCATCGGCCGCTTCGGCGGCGGCCGCCTGAAGTGGGAGCTGCATACCGAATTTCTTACATTGACGTTCGTCGCTCCGATCGCGGGGGCTCAGGGCGAGTGCGCGCCCGAGCCCTTCCAAGAGCTCTGCGATAGTGTCAACGGGAAAATCATCGCTGCGGTGCGTGTCACCGTTCGGGAGGAAAAAGGCGACGTCCGACTGGAGAGGCCGCAAGCAGACTTCGTGGCCTCTCAGGTTGGCGGCGGTGACGCGGAAGCTCTTTCCACATTCCGGATAGGCGCTAACGGTTTCGTTGAAATCCTGCTCTTCAACAGGAACCTTAATGCATACCGCGCCGGACGGATGGTGCGCCGTCTCCTTGAAATCGAAACATATAGGATGATGGCGCTGCTCGCGATGCCTGTGGCCCGGGAAACCGTTACGAGACTGGCCGAGTTTGACCAACGCCTCGATCGCCTCATCCGACATATGCAGAGCGCCGAAAAAGTCGAAAAAGCCCTTCTGTCAGAGGTCACCAAGCTATCCTCGGATCTCCTGAATTTCTCGGCGACCGCCAGGCACCGGTTCGGCGCGACGAAAGCCTATGCCGACATCGTCGCAAGCCGGCTGAAGGAACTGCGTGAGGAGCGGGTCGAGCAGCGGCAGCGGATCGGAACGTTTATCGATCGCCGATTCCAACCGGCGGTGCGCTCCTTTCAGGCGGCTGAAAGGCGCCTTGATGAACTTGCCGAACGGATAAGTCTGGCCGGGGATTTGCTGAGAACCACCGTCCAGGTGCAGCTCGAAGATCAAAACGCGTCGCTGCTGGCGTCCCTTGACGAGCGAACTCGAATCCAAACGCACATCCAGCAGGCCGTCGAAGGCTTCTCCATTATCGCGATAACCTACTATTCCGTGGCTCTGCTCAAGATGGTCTCCGAAAGCGTTGCCGAGTTTGGCATCGACCCCCACCTTGCGAAACTTGCCGTTTTAGGGGCCACACCTCTGGTATTCTTCGCCGTCTGGAAAACGGTACATCACGTTCGAAAGAGCATTTCGGGAGATTCCCATGGGGTCCAACGAAAGCTCTGAAGCCATGAGGCGGCAAGCGAAGGCATCGCAACTTTGCCATTTCCCCGTTCATTCCTAGGGAGCGACTATTGTCAAAGCCTTTCCCTCATCTGTTTTCGACGATTGAGCTTGCCGGTCACCGTCTGCGCAACAGGATCGTCTTCGGAGCGCATACGGCCAACATGGCCGAAGGCGGGCTTCCCGGCGAACGGCATATAGCCTATTACGCGGAACGCGCCATCGGCGGCGCGGCAATGATCGTCGTCGAGCCCATGCCGGTGCATCCGGCCGCGGTGCTCACGCGCGGAAACTTTCGACCTTGCGACGACAGCGTCATTCCCCACTTCAAGCGGGTCGCCGAAGCAATCAAGGGCAACGGCGCCATTGCCGTTCAGCAGCTCTATCACATCGGAGCGCATGGCGATTCCGACAATTCCTACCATCCCCACTGGTCGCCCTCGGGCCTTCCCAGCTACCATGACAGCGATGGCTCCCATGCTATGAGCGAAGCTGAAATCTGGGAGACAATCGACGGCTTTGTTCAGGCGGCCCGCCGCTGCAAGGAAGCCGGCTTCGACGGCGTTGAAGTATGGGCCGCCTATCTTGGCCTCGTGGATCAATTCTGGACGCCCTGGTCCAACGGTCGCGAGGACGAGTGGGGCGGATCGATTGAAAATCGCACGCGATTTTCCCGCGAAATCATGACGCGCATCCGTGCGCTGTGCGGCCCCGATTTCATCATCGGTCTCGCCATCAGCGACGAGCCCGACCATAGCGTTGCACTGACAAGAAACGAGCTTGCTGAAATCATTGCCCTTCACGACGATCTCGGTCTGGTCGATTATGTGACGTGCGGATCGGGTGGATATCTCGATTTTCACAAATTGATGCCGACATTTCTCTATCCCGAAAAGCTGGGCGTGGATCTCGCCGCAACGATCAAGCGCGTCGTCAAAAAAGCTTTGGTGATCGCCGAAAGCCATATCCGAACGCCGGAGAACGCCGAGACGGTGCTGGGAGAAGGTGCGGCCGATCTCGTGTCGATCGTGCGAGGACAGATAGCCGATCCCCATCTGGCGCGGAAAGCAAATGAGGGACGAGCAGAAGACATCAGAGGCTGCATTTCCTGCAACCAAATGTGCTGGGGCCGGCGTTCGCGCGACTATTGGATAAGCTGTCTTATCAATCCGTCCGTTGGCCGGGAGTTCGAGTGGGGTGGCGACCGCTTCACGCCGGCCGGAAATCCGAAAAAGGTCCTGGTGGTTGGCGGCGGTCCCGCCGGACTTGAGGCCGCGAGGGTGGCTGCCGAACGCGGCCACAGCGTCATCCTTGCCGAAGCGGCGAGCCGACTGGGAGGCAATTTCCTCCTTGCCGGGATGCAGCCGCGACGGGCGCAGATCCTCGACCTCATCGAATGGCACGAACGGCAGTTGACAAGCCTCGAAGTGGATGTTCGGCTCAACTGCTATGTCGATGCCTCCGATATCCCTCAGTTCAACGCCGATGTCGTGATCCTTGCCACAGGTTCCTATGCGCCCGAAACCGGCTTCCAGAAGGCTCTGCCAGGGGTGGCTGTGCTGCCAGGTCTGGAAAAAGGTAATGTTTTCTCGATCGAAGCGGTGATGGCCCGTCAGGTCAGGCCCGGCAACCGTGTGCTGGTGTTTGACGAAGGGGGTGGATGGCGTGGTGGCGGCACGGCATGGAAGCTCGCCGAAGAGGGTCACCAGGTGACCATGCTCTCGCCCGATCCTCTGATCGGAAAAGAACTGCAGCGCACGACTGCCGACGTTCCGCTTCGGCGCATCCTGGCCAAGTTGGGGGTCAATTGGCTGTTGGAAGTCAGCATTCTCGAATGGCATGGCAACGGCGCGACCTTGCTCGATCACAATACCGGCGAGCGGCGCTTCTTGGAGGGCGACTGTCTTGTGCTCGCGACGACCAACATGTCCATGACGTTGCTTGCGGACGAACTGCGCTCGTCGGAACACCGGGTCATTTCGATCGGGGACTGCGCCGCCCCGCGTCAGGCACCTTATGCTTTCTATGAGGGCAGGAAGGCAGCATTGGAACTATGATGGCTGAACCGCTCGATATGATTGACAATTTTGCGTGCAAACCGGAAGGCCGAGACGGAATCATCCCCGGTCAGCAGCCTCCGCCTTAAGCCATTCGATAAATTGCAAGGCCCTTGCGCTGTTGGCGCTTCTTGGCGGCACGATCAGAAAATATCCGTCCCTCGTGACGATCGACTGCTCCGTCAGCCGGATCAGAGACCTGGTATCCAGGAGATTTTGCACAAGCCGCTTCCAACCGAGAGCAATTCCCTGGCCACTGAGTGCGGCATACACGGCCTCGGTATAGAAACTCGTACGCAGCCCCGACGGGGCCTTTGCCAGCTTGATCGAAAAGGCCGCGAGCCATTCTTCCCAGCCAATCCAGCTTGGGTTCTGGCTGTCGTAGCTGATAAGCGGCTGCCGCGCGATGTCCTCCAGAGCCGGGGCGCTGCCCAGTTTCGCGGCGTATTCCGGACTGCACACCGGAAACAACTCGTCGTCGAAGAGATATTCGGCCCTGCCATCCGGCCACGCCCCATTTCCGTATCTTATGGCAAGATCGCTTCCCCCTAGCCCCGCAGCACTGTCCTGGGAGACGATCCTGAGCCGGCTATCCGGGTAAAGGCGCGAGAAGGACGCGATCTTTGGCATGAGCCAGAAGTGCGAGATCGCCAGTGTTGCCGAAATCGATAATGCTCCCTCGTCCTCCTCTCTCGTCAGTTCTGCGATCGTGTCGGCCATGAGATTGAAGGCTGACGTCGCTGCGGTCGATAGCACCTGCCCTTTGTCGGTCAGTTCGATGCTCCGGTGCAGACGCCGAAAAAGCGGAAATCCGAGAGTTTCCTCCATCAAATGGATCTGTCTGCTGACCGCGGCCTGCGTCACCCCGAGTTCCGCGGCCGCTTTCGTAAAGCTCCTGACCCGTGCCGCGGCCTCAAAGGCCGTAAGCGCTGCCAACGGCGGGAGCTTCCTGCGAATATTCATAGGCGCCAATCCTTGCAACGGCGACGTTCCCGCGCCTGGCATCACATTACTATAGATTATGTGAAAGCTGCAAATTTATGCCGTTGAAGAGTCAACCAGTTCGGCGAAGAATTGCGCATCCAACCCATAAGGTAAGTTCATGCTGCAGACATTCGCTTCGCCGATCTCCTCGCTGCTCGACAGCCGAGCCGACGGTCATTCGCTTCCCGCTGGACTCTACATCAGAGACGATGTCTTCGAGGCCGACCTCGATGTCTTTTTCAGGAAGCATTGGATCTGCATCGGTCTCGACTGCGACGTGCCGGAGCCGGGCGATGCCACGGTGGTCGACATCGGAAACAGCAGCCTGATCATTTTGCGTGACGACGACAACCAGATCCGCGCCGTTCACAACGTCTGCCGTCATCGCGGCTCCCGCATTCTGAACGCAGGATCGACGGTTATTTCGAAGCTGGTCTGTCCCTATCATCAATGGACCTACGAGCTTGACGGCGAACTGACATATGCGCCTCACATGGGCTCAGACTTCGACAAGAGCTGCAAGAGCCTGCGCCCGGTGAACTTCAAGTCGATCGGCGGACTGATCTATGCCTGCCTTTCCGACAATCCTCCCGAGGACATCGACAGGCTCGAGCAGGTGATGACCGAGCGCCTAGCTCCCTATGATATCCGCAATGCCAAGGTGGCGCACCAGACGGATGTCATCGAGGACGGGAACTGGAAGCTCACGATTGAAAACAATCGCGAGTGCTATCACTGTTCCGCCAATCATCCGGAGCTGTGCGTCTCCTTTGTCGATCTCGATTTCGGCTTCGACCCAGAGGCATTGAGCCCTGAAGATCTGGAAGAGGCCCGAGAGCACGAAGCGCTTTATGCCGAACGCACCAGACGCTGGGAGGCAGACGGTTTTCCGTCCGCTGCCATCGAACAGCTCGTGGGCTGCGCCACGAACTTCAGGACCCAGCGTCTCATCATTGCCGGCGCCGGCGAATCCCAAACGCCCGATGCGACGGCTGCGTCATCGAAACTTCTCGGCAGCATCACGCGAAAGGACCTCGGCGACACCCATCTTTGGGGTCACAATAGCTGGAATCACTTCATGGGCGACCATGCCGTCGTGTCTATCGTCATTCCGCTTTCGGCAGGGAAGACGCTGGTTCGCACCAAGTGGCTGGTCCACAAGGATGCCGTGGAGGGCGTGGACTACGATCTGCAGAAGCTGACCGACGTCTGGATCGCAACGACCGATCAGGATGCAGAACTCGTTGCCAGGGCGCATGCGGGCGCGCTTGATCCGGCCTACCTTCCCGGTCCCTATTCGCGCTTCTCAGAGACCACCCTCGACAAATTCGCAACGTGGTACATCGACCGGATGCGCGCCCATGGATACTAAAGCGATGCAGACTTTATTGGCTCCGCAGAGAGCGGAGTTCTGGGATATCGAGCGCGACGACACCCTCGTCTGCATAGACGTTCATCAGGATACGCACGACGTGAAGAGTTTCACGTTTGCCTCTCCTGAGGGCAAGCATTTCGCCTTTCAGGCAGGCCAATACTTCCTTTTCGACTTTGCCATTGGCGCGGACACCGAAAGCCGTTGTTACAGCATCTCGTCCTCGCCGCATCGGACAAACGCTTTCACCGTGACAGTGAAGCGGGTTGCAAACGGTCGGGTTGCGAACTGGCTTCACGACAAGATGGCTGTCGGAACGACCGTCAAGGCGCAGGGGCCGCTCGGCCACTTCGTTCGGCCGAACGCGGCCAGTAAGTTCCTGCTGCTCTCCGGCGGCTCGGGCATTACGCCGGTCATGTCCATTCTCCGGGATTTCGGCGACACATGCCGCCCTGCCGACATCGTTTTCATGCATGCAGCCCGCTCTCCGCGAGATCTCATCTTTCGCGAGGAGCTTTCGAACCTAGCCGGAAGGATGAAGACCGTCAGGCTGCATTTCCTTCCCGAAGTCCTCACCGGAGAGCCGTCCTGGTCCGGACTGACAGGCCGGATCTCCGCCGAATTCATGAAGCTTGCGGTTCCTGATATCGCCGAGCGGACAGTGATGTGCTGCGGCCCCGCGCCCTTCATGGCCGCAGCCCGGACAATCGCTGCAAGTCTCGGAGTGCCCCCGTCGAGCTATATCGAGGAGAGCTTCGACGCCGCTGTAATCGACGAGACGGAGGTCGCTGCCCCCGAAATACCGGTTGGAAAGACATACCAGGTCGAGTTTTCGAAGCAGGGTCGCAAGATCGAGGTGGCCGACGAGCAAACGGTCCTGAGCTGCGCCAAGAAGGCCGGCGTCAGGATTCCTTCGTCCTGCGCCAACGGCGTCTGCGGAACCTGCAAGTCGAAGCTGGTGTCCGGCTCGGTCGACATGAAGCATAATGGCGGTATCCGCCAGCGCGAGATCGACGCGGGACTGTTCCTTCCCTGCTGCTCCAAGCCGCTGAGCGATCTCGTTATCGAGCGGTAGATTAGACGCTCGGGTCACGCTAGCTTTGCAGCGCATGCGAAAGTCAGCGTTCGAAGTCGAGCCGACGTTCTGCTCGACCTCCGAGTCGATAGACCCAGCTCAAACCATATGGCTCGCCCTTTTCGGCAGCCTAACATCGGGGGGACACAGCAAAAATGTCTAACTTCCAGTTTCCAGGCCTAAACCTTGCCATCGCCACGCCGTTCGACGATGCCGGGCGTATCGACTACGGGAGGCTCGAACACAATGTCGAGCGCTACCTCGCAGCAGGTGTCAGAAGTTTTCTCTTCAGCTCCGGCACCGGAATGCACGTCTATCTTTCCAAGGAGGAATCCGAGGAACTCATCAAGCGCGGCGCACGTATCGTCAACGGCCGGGCAAAGGTGATCGCTCAGACATCCGCGCTCCTGGTGGAGGACGTGGTCGAGCGCACGCTCCGCGCCCGTGATGCCGGCGCCGAAGGTGTCATGGTTCTTCCGCCTTTCTTCGAAGGTCCTAGCGATGATCAGGGAATTCTTGATTTCTACAGCGAGGTTGCGAAGGCGGGTCTGCCGGTTATCGGCTACAACGTACCGCAGGCCGTTGGCGTCGCGATCACGCCTGAACTTCTGGAAAAGCTGAACGAAATTCCCGGATTCTGCGCCGTGAAAGACAGCAGCGGAGATCTGGCGAAGCAGGCGGCGCTCATTCGCACCGGCCGGTTCGTGATGAACGGCGCCGACCCTCTCGTTCCCTACGCGCTCTATGCGGGATGCGACGGTTTGATCTGGGGCGGCGCGAACTTTGCTCCGCGAACCTCGGTCGCGCTCGTCGAGGCGGCGTCGGAGCGTAAGTGGGACGAGGTCCGCGAGCTCTGGAAGATTCTGGAGCCGGTTATGGGGCTGATCTGGGAAGGTGACTACGTACAGTCCGTCTACGCCGCGGCCGAGCTGACCGGTTACGCCGCGGGCGTGCCGAGAAAGCCTCTCCGCGGGCTCGCTCCCGAAAAGCTTCCACTTCTCCGTAAATCTCTCGAGGCGCTCATGGAGCGGGAAGCGATCTGACGTGACTCAAACCGCGAGCAATATCTTCGTGGCGTCCAGGCTTCCGAAACGCGCAGGCGTCTCGGGATGGGTCGCAACGCTCCCGCCACGCATGCCACGACCTGCCTTGAACGGACCCGTTACTGCCGACATCGCGATTATCGGAGGAGGTTTTGCAGGGCTTTCCGCCGCGCGCCGCATTTCGCAACTGGACCCTACCGCCCGTGTAGCGGTCCTTGAGGCTGGCGTCGTCGGCGAAGGACCGGCGGGCGCGAACTCGGGGTTCATCATCGATCTACCCCACGAGGTTTCCTCCGACGATTTCAGCGGCGACTCGGAAGCCAAGTTCAGGCAGTCCGTCGTGATACAGCGCTCGGCGATTGCCCTGGCCACGGAGATGGCGGAGGAGAACGGTTGGGGCAAGGACGTGTTCGATCACTGCGGACGCTATAGCGTGGCGATGAGCGCGGACGGCGACAAGCACCTGGAGGCCTATTCCGGGCAGCTATCGAAAATGGGCGAAGTCCATCGGCTTCTCAAGACCAGCGAGATGGAGGCTGTCACGGGATCGAAAGCCTTCACCTCCGGTCTCTTTACGCCCGGCACGGTCATCGTCCAACCCGCCGCATATATACGTGGCGTCGCCGACTGCCTGAAAGAACCTGTTTCGCTGTTCGAGCGCACACCCGTCCTCTCCTTCGAAGGCGACGGTAAAGCCTGGCTGGTGAAGACGCCGCAGGGCTCGGTGCAGGCGGCCAAGATCGTCATGGCCAACAATGGACATGCGGAAAGCTTCGGCTTCTTCCGGGGACGGCTGCTGCATGTCTTCACCTACGCGTCCCTCACCGAGGAATTCGATCCGTCACGATTGGGCGGCGAGCGGAAGTGGGCAGCCACGCCCGCTTTGCCCATGGGTACCACGGTGCGACGGATCCCCACTGCTGGCGGTGATCGAATCCTCGTGCGGTCGCGCTACAGCTATAACCCGGGCATCGAAGTCAGTGACGCCGCAATTCGCAGGGCCGGCCGGCTGCACGATGGAAAGTTCTCCCATCGTTTCCCGGCGTTAAGGGATGTCGGAATGCAGTATCGGTGGGCCGGCGCGATGGCGATCACGCGCAATCACGTCCCGGCCTTCGGGGAAATCGAACGCAATGTCTTCGCAGCATGCGGCTGCAACGGCCTTGGAGCCTCGAATTCCACGGCATCTGGTATCGCCGCCGCAGAGCTTGCTCTGGGGCACGAGTCCGAACTTGGCCGCGTCTACCGCCAACTGGCCGCTCCGACATCCCTGCCGCCACAGCCTTTGACCACGATCGGAGCAAAGCTTCACCTGGCCTACCGAGAATGGAACGCCGGGGCCGAATAGGAAGGGAATTTCATCGAAGCCCTCAGCGCACATCAATGGCGCATAAAGGAGTGACTTCGCTGAACCAATCGACGCTTGAGGCGTTATAGGTTCTTATGGGCTCTCAATCCGCGCCGGAGGTCTTCGATGCCGTCCGAAATCGAACTGAAGCTTGAACTTTCGACCAAAGCCGCAAGGCGGCTGCTGGGGTTCAACCCCCTCACCAATCCCGACAAGGTGCTGAAACAGACTTCAACCTATTTCGACACCGGCGACCACAAGCTTCGTCAGAAGGGATTCACCCTTCGCGTCCGCCGGACCGGTGATGTCCATGTTCAGACGGTGAAAGCGGTGGGCCAAAACCAGTCGATTTTTACCAGATCGGAATGGGAGATGCCTATCGATGGGGACGAGCCGATCGTCGACGATTCCAGTCCGCTGAAAGCCGAGTTCGGTGAGGAACTTGCCGTGTCGCCCGCCTTCGACGTGGAAATCGAAAGGCGCGTTCGGACCGTGGAGGAAAATGGTTCTCGAATTGAGGTGGTCATCGACCAGGGATCGGTTGTTTCCGGTGACAGGAACAGTGCCGTACGAGAAGCCGAGCTTGAGTTGAAGGACGGCAACGAGAAAGACCTATTCGTATTTGCGCGCAAGATCGAAGCGGTCGCTCCCATTCGTTTTGGCGTTCGTTCCAAGGCGGAAAAGGGTTTCGCGCTGATCGACCAGCAGAAGTCGTTGTTCAAGGCGGAGCCTGTCCACCTTGATCAGAATATGCATGCATCCGATGCGTTTCAAACAATTGCCGCCTCGTGCTTCCGGCACTTTCGTCTCAATGAGGACGTTCTGCTGCGACAGCGAAACGCTGAAGCACTGCACCAGGCCCGCGTAGGGCTGCGTCGCCTGCGCTCCGACTTTTCGCTGTTCAAGCAGATGCTTCCGGGCGACGAGCCGCAACGGCTGAAAGACGAGTTCCGCTGGCTGGCGGGAGTTCTTGGAGAGGGCCGCAATCTGGATGTGCTGCTGGCAAAGGCGACGGATCCCGACCTGCGAGGTCGGCTTAAGGACGCCCGAGAGGCGACTTACGACGATGTGGTCGAGGGATTGAACTCCAGTCGTGCCCGCGCGCTCATGCTGGACTTCAACGAATGGCTTCGGTGCGGCGAATACCTTTCGCTTCTGCAGACTGAGGACGTTCGAGGCCTGCAGGCGTCGGAATTTGCCGAAATTGCGCTCAACCGGATGCGCAAGAAGCTGAAGAAACACGGGCAGGCGCTCGCCAAGGTCGACGATTACCAACGCCATGAGGCGCGCAAGGACGCGAAGAAGCTGCGCTATGCGGCCGAGTTCTTCGGATCGCTGTTCGACAACAAGCGTGGCGTCCGTCGACATCGGCGTTTTATCGGCGCGATGGAGAAGCTTCAGGACCATCTTGGGGCACTGAACGATCTTGCAACCGGGCCTAACGTTCTGAGCAAGCATGGTCTAACTGACCATCCAGCCTCCGATAGCGTTCTCTCCCATACGGACAAGGATACTTTGATAGACGATGCGCAGGTTTCGCTTGACCACGTACTGGACGCGAAGCGTTTCTGGCGATGAACCTCGTCACATGACAGGGCATGCTTTTGAGCTTGGGCAGGCTGCGAGCATCACGGTGCTTCCTCGGGCTTTCTTTCGCCGGCCCCGGCGGCGGCAGTGGTTGGCAAATTATACAATACCGAATCTCCGAATTCATGCGTGCGATAGCCGCCCGCGGCAAGCGCTGCGGAGGCTTTGGCGAGGAGGGAGTCATCGGCGAAAGCGCGCAGGAGTTCGAAATGGCTTTCGCCGGGCTGATGGACGCCCGTAAGAATCGTATCGACAACACGGAGCGGCGTGTCCTGCGCGATGCGGCCTGTTGCAATGCCATTGCCAACACGAACGCTGCCGTCGGCATTGGCGGCTGCCTCAAGCGCGCGCACGACGCTCGTGCCGATCGCGATGATGCGGGCGCCGCGGTGTTTCGCGCGCACAACCTGCGCCGCCGTGCGCTCGGGAATGAGATAGGGCTCATCGAAGGGAAGGCGCGAGTCAAGCGCGGGATCGCCCGTAGAAGAAACGCCCGCGGCATGCGTCAGCGTTGCGAACCCGATGTCGCGCTGGCGCCAGCCCTGCAGGGTTTTCCAGTCCAAGGCGAAGCCCGCTGACGGCGCTTCGAACGCGAGCGGCCGGGCGGCAATTTTCGTCCAAACATCCCACAGCGCCAACGGCTCGGGAACGTGCGCATATTGGATCGGCCGGCCGTGCTGCGCCAGCCCCGCAAACATTGCTGCGCGGTTACCGAGGAAGTGCAGTTCAACAAGCCGAGGATGGTCGAAGAGGCGCTCGACAACTGCTTCAAGCGGACCGAGCCGGAGGGCGTCGCCTATTGCCAGCGCAGGCGGTGGCAGCCGGTCTTCCGTGCGTGTCCGATAGTCGCCCGGGCCGAAGGCAATCGCCACCAAGCGTGTGTGATCGGAAAGTGATAGCCAGCCCGCCAGGCGGATCTCGATCGCCTCGCCGCTCGCAACATGCGTGCCTCGCAGGCTGGCAGGCAAGGTCGCGGCGTCATTGGCGACAACCAGATCGCCGGGATTAAACAGCGCCGCGAGCCCGCTGCGCGGCAGGTGGCGCATCGTGCCATCAGCCTCGACGACCAACAGCTTGGCGGAGTACCGGTCTGAACGGTCGGCGGCAATCATGCTTGTCTCCCAGCCATGAGCTCAGCACGGATCGGCAACGAGTTGACCATCTTTTCAATGATCTCCGCAGCGGCGAGCTCGGGGGCTTTCAGAGTCGATGGATCGGCGTCGGGAACCGCCAGTGCGTGAAGCGGGGTGTCCATATCGCCGGGGTCGAGCGCGAGCAGCCTTATGCCGTCGGGCTTCGCCTCCTCGTCCCAAATCGCCGTCAGATGGGCAAGCGCGGCCTTGCTCGCGCCATAAGCGCCCCAGCCGGAATAGGCGTTGACCGCCGCGTCGCTGGAGATGTTGATTATCAGCGAACCGACGCCCTCGCGCGCGGACGCGGCAAGCGCGCCGAACAACGCTTTGGTCAGCCGGAATGCGCCGACGAGGTTGACCGCAAGCGCCGCTTCCAGCTCTTCGCATTCAGTATCGGCCAGAAGCGCCAGAGGGGTGGGACCGAGGCTGGATGCGTTGTTGATCAGGACATCGACCCCGCCGAGATTGGCAGTGACCTGCATCGCGATGGGATAGATGTCGTCCTTCTTGCCGACATCGGCGACGATGCCATGTGCGCCCGTCTCGGATGCGACGCGTTCGACATTCGCGGCCGTGCGAGCGACGAAGGCGACACGCGCGCCTTTCGCGGCAAGCTGCCGCACAAGCGCCAGTCCGAGCCCGGAAGTTCCGCCCGTGACCGCCACGCGAAGTCCTTGAAGATCAATATTCGTCTGCATTGCCGGTGCTCCTTCAATGGGTACGAACGATTGCTACAAGTTCAAGTTAACTTGAAGTCAAGCGGGAATCGTGCTTTTGTTTGTGCATGGATTCGATGCTGACCATCACAGACGTATCGCGACGCAGCGGCATTGCCTCGTCAGCCCTGCGTTTCTATGAGGAGCGCGGGCTGATCGCATCCGAGCGCGCCGGCTCGGGGCATAGGCGCTATCACCGGTCCGTCTTGCGCCGGATCGCCTTCATCGCCTTTGCACAGCGGATCGGTCTCACGCTGGAGGAGATCGGCGCCGAGCTAGCCAGGCTGCCCGCCGATCGCGTGCCGTCGCGTCGGGATTGGTCGCAATTGTCTGGCGCATGGGCAGAGCGCATCGATGAGCGCATAGCCGAATTGCAGCGCCTGCGCTCCGGACTAACCGAGTGCATCGGTTGCGGCTGCCTGTCGATCGACCGCTGCAACTTGGCGAACCCCGCTGATGTGGCGGGGCGCAAAGGGCCAGGGCCGCGGTATTGGCTTGGATGAACAGGCGGTAGATCCCGGGGTGTTCTATCTGCTCTTATGGCAGCGTCTTCGAAATCCTGCATAGCCGCATGCGGCTGCCGGTCTATATCCCAAGAGCCTGGATCGCATCGAGCAGGCGTTTCGTCTCGGTCGGCTTTCCAACATTTACTGCGCTGGCGAGGATTGCAGTCTGGGCAAGTTCAGAGCTTTCGCAGGCGCTGGCGAGGACGAACGGTACGCCCAGCGATTACAATAGAACTGCGACAGGCGTCACCTTTCCATCGCCAAGATTGACATCAAGGACTGCTGCATCTGGGCGCTTGTTTTGCAGGAGATCAACGGCGCCCTGGACCGAACTGACGGGTCCGAGCACGCCAAAGCCTCCCCTGATCAACGCTGCCTTTAGGTCCATCGCTATGAAGAACTCGTCTTCGACGATAAGGATGAGGCGCCTGCGTTCATCATCTCCTGTCGCAGGTCCGCTCATCAGATCCTCACATCGGGAGTTTGATCGTTGTAGCCAAACCACCGACGTCATAGACAAGTTCCGCCTCTCCGCCCAAATGAGCAGCGGTGCCCTCGATCAATTCCGTGCCATAGCCGTTGCGTGCTGGTACCGTCACGGGCGGCCCGTTCTTCTCCCGCCACTCGCAATTCAGGTAAGTCCGGCCTTTTGTTCCGGTTTCAAGCGACCACTTCACGTGGATTTCACCTTCGGGAACCGACAGAGCACCGTATTTTGCGGCGTTCGTGGTCAGCATTGCCGAGGTCAAAGAAACTGCGTCCCAGGATGTCGTCCACATGTTGACGTTCTCGTCACGGCTGAACGTCAGATTGCCTGGGAGATCCATCCAGCCTGAAACTGGCGATAGGCACCAAGGCAAAGATGGAAGCTTTGCATGGTTTAGCGCGCTCGCTACGCGCATTCCGCCAGATATCTCGCCATACGAACCGCAAAGCCGGCACGTGTCCATCAATACATGGATTTCCATAAGTTGCAGCGCTGTGGTCGCGAGATTAGGGTGCGACATGGGCTCGTCAGTCCCGATATCGAGATTAGCCACTCGAAACGCTGGCGATCCCAGGCTTTCTTTGCCCCGCAGGAGCAGCCTATGATGCGTGTCTGGTCGTCCCGCCCTCAGGTCCTGCATCTAGGGCTTTTCATCGTGGCTTATGTTCTGGGCTGCGCCTTCGCTCAATTGCTCGCAATCGTGCCCGGAACAGGTATTTCCATTTGGCCTCCGAGCGGGCTTTTCATCGCCACGCTTGTTCTCGCCCCCAGGCAAAGCTGGCCGTGGTGGGTGCTCGCGGGGTGCCTGGCTGAACTATTCAGCAATCTGTGGTTCCAGAGTCCATTGCCCGCAGCCCTCCTGATCTATGCCGGCAATGCTCTTGAAGCGGTTGTCGGCGCATGGCTTGTGAACCGCATTTGCGGGCGTCCTGTGCGGCTGGAAACCTTGCAGGAAGTTCTCGCATTCGTCGTATTTGCTGCCGTCATTGCGCCGGTCGTAAGTGCCACGATAGGAAGTGCGACGCTTGCCTGGTTTGCCATGCAATCGCAATCTTTCACGACAGCTTGGCCTTTATGGTGGATCGGAGATGCCACGGGCGTCTTGATCGTTGCGCCGCTCGCATTGGTCGTGTTCCAGAACTGGCGCGGTGAAGCCCCGCTCTCGCCGGCGCGCTGGCTGGAAGCTTGCCTCGTGGGGCTGATCTTTCTCGGCGTCGCCGCCCTTTCCCTGAGCGGCTTTCTGCCTTTCGGCTATATTATCATGCCACCTCTGCTTTGGGCCGCGGTGCGCTTCGAGTTCAAAGGCGCCGCCGTCACCTTGACGCTACTCGCCCTCATCACGGCGATATTCACGATATCCGGTGCCAGTCAATTTGCCGGCGATCCCGAGTCCCAGAAGCACAGGCAAATCATGCTGCAGCTTTTTCTGGCGATCTCGGCATTTTCAGCGCTCATCGTGGCCGCCATATCCCGGCAGCACCAGCTAGCTTTGCTCACATTGCGTCAAAGCGTGGAGGCATTGCGTGAGCGGGAAAACGAGCTTTCGCAGCTCGTGAACATGGTGCCCGTGCAAATCAGACGCCTCACGCCAGAAGGCGAGCCGACCTTCTTCAACAAGCGCCTGCTTGATTTCTTCGGTTTGAAGGAGGTGGCGCAATTGGACAAGCCTGGCATGAGCCGGCTTGCGGCAGCCATAACGACTCTCGTCCATCCGGAAGATTCACCCCGCCTGCTGGAAACGGTTCGCCACTCCCTTGCCGCCGGCGAGCCCGACTCCATGAAATATCGCATGCGTCGCGCCGATGGCGCTTACCGGTGGGTCGACGGCCGCTGGGAGCCGCTGCGGGATCAGAGTGGAGCCATTGTGCAATGGTTCGCAATCTCCATCGACATCGACGATGAAGTGCGTGCGCAGAACGCGTTACGCGAAAGCGAGCGGCAGTTGCGGCAACTGATCGACGCCGTCCCCGCGCTCATCTGGAGCGCGACGCCCGAAGGAACGCTGTCATATATCAACAAGCGGCTGATGGATACGGTCGGCGTCACCTTGGAAGATTTGACAGCGCCCGACGGATCGCGATCCCTGGCCGATGTCCACCCGGATGACAGGCAGGCGGTGGGACAGGCACTGGCGCGCTCGTTTGAGACAGGTGCCCCCTTCGCAATGAAGTATCGTCAGTATCGGTCTGACGGAAACTATCGCTGGACCGAGGGGCGCGCGGAGCCGTTGCGCGATCCGGAGGGCCGGATCGTGGAGTGGTATGGCGTCTGCCTCGACATCGATGACCTGGAGACCGCACAGGAGGCCTTGCGGCAAAGCGAGCGCCGCTACCGAGACCTGTTCCATTACATGCCGATCGGGCTGGCCCAGGTGGATGCCGGCAAACTGATACCCCTGTTCAAGGAACTGCGGGCGCAAGGCGTGATGGAACTTAAAACCTATATAGACGAGCACCCGGAATTCCTGCCGCGTGCCGTGGAAGCCCTGGAAGTTGAAGAAGTCAACCGACACATCATCGAGATGTTCCGCGCCAAGAATACTGAGGAGATGTATGCGCCGATTACCCGCTACTGGCAGCCGGGCATTGCCACAATACGCCGCTCCATCGAGGCCCGTTACCGCGGTGAGGAGATCTTTCAGGAAGAAACCAAAGTAGCCCGAATGGACGGCAGCGTCATCGACGTCCTTTTCACGACAGCCCGCCCCGGCGCCGTGGCCGACAAGAGCCTGGTCGGCTTCATTGACATCACAGAGCGCAAGAAGGCCGAGGAAGCATTGCGCAACCGGGAGCGGGAATTCTCGCAGCTCGTCGACATGGTCCCGAGCCTGCTTTGGCGGTTAAGTCCAACGGGCGAGCCGGTTTTCTTCAGCAAACGCATGATCGAATTTTTCGGTTTGGATACCGATGGGGGGCCGGCAATGAGTAGCCTCGCCGCCGTCATAGCATCTCTCGTCCATCCCGACGATGTCGGGCGATTGACGGCAACGCTCGACCGCTCGCTCGCCACGGGCGAGACCTTTTCTCTGACCTATCGCCTGCGTCGTGCGGATGGGGTCTATCGCTGGATGTCGGGCCGCGCGGAGCCGCTGCGCGATGAAAGCGGCAGAATCGTCCAGTGGTACGGTCTCTCGCATGACATCGATGATCAACTGCGCATCGAGGAAGAATTGCGCACCCGGGAGCGCTCGCTCTGGCAGCTCGTTGAAACGCTGCCCGCAATGATCGATTGCGCCGCTCCCGACGGGGAGCCGGTCTATCGCAATCCGCAACTCCGTGACTTCCTCGGTTACAAACTCGAAGATCTGGACGGAACCGGAAAATCCCGGCTGGCCGGCACACTCGATGCCGGAGTCCATCCCGATGACCTCCAGGGCGTCAAGGAGAGCTATGCCCATTGCCTAGCCACCGGCGAGCCTTATGCGCGCAGGCATCGCCTGAGGCGGTTCGATGGCGAATATCGCTGGATCGAGACACGCGCCGCCCCGATGCGCAATCCCGAAGGCGCGATCGTGCAGTGGAACGTCATCTGCATGGATATCGATGGTGAAGTTCGCGCTCAGGAAGAGCTGCAACGTGCGCGGGAAGGCCTCGCGCGAGCGAGCCAGGCGGCTAGCCTTGCCGAGCTTTCGGCTTCCATCGCGCATGAGGTGAATCAGCCCTTAGCGGCCGTTGTTGCAAACTCGCATGCATGCCAGCGCTGGCTCATGGCCGAACCGCCAAATATCGAGCGGGCGGAAAAAACGGTGGAGCGCATCATCCGCGATGCCAACTCAGCGGCTGACGTCGTCAGCCGCATTCGCGCCCTGTTCAAGCAATCCATCGACACGAGGATTCATACCGCCGTTTCGAACATCATCAACGAAGCACGCAACCTCATGGCCGATGAAGCGTTGCGGCATCGCGTCCGGATGGACGTGCAGATCGATGGCGGCCTGCCGTTCATCGCGGTTGATCGCATCCAAATTCAGCAGGTTCTGATCAATCTCATTCGCAACGGCATAGATGCGATGGATTCCAGTGCAGACGATAGGGTGATCGGGATCCACGTGCGCCATATGGGCGATGTCGTGCAGACCGAGATCAGCGACCGCGGTCACGGGATAGCATTCCCCGAGAGAATATTCGAACCGTTCTTTTCGACGAAAGAAAATGGCATGGGCATGGGGCTGGCGATCTGCCGCTCGATCGTCGAGCTGCACGGCGGACGATTGTGGGCGGAAAAGAATGAACCGCGTGGAGCGACGTTCATTTTCACCTTGCCGATTGAATGAAGGCAGCGCAATGACGATTGACGACCATATTGTCTTCATCGTGGACGATGACGAACGCATCCGGGAGGCGCTCGGCGACTTGCTGGAGTCGCACGGCATGCGCGCCATCGCCTTCGGATCGGCCGGCGACTATGTGCGCGCGGACAAACCGGATTTCCCCGCCTGCCTCATCCTCGATGTCGAGTTGCCTGATATCAATGGCCTCGATTTGCAGCGGCAGATCGCAGAGGGCGATCATCCGCCAATCGTCTTCATCACCGGACATGGCGACATTCCATCGTCGGTGCGTGCGATCAAGCACGGCGCCGTAGACTTCCTGACCAAACCTTTCAGCGACGCGGATCTCATGGCCGCCATCCACGCCGCGATCGCCCAGGATCGGCAAAAGAGATTGGAGCGCGCCGAACTCGGCATGCTGAGACAACGCTATCTCGAACTGACCCCACGAGAGCGCGATGTCTTGCCGCTCGTCGTCAGCGGTCTTCTCAACAAACAGGCAGCCGCGGAACTCGGGATCAGCGAAGTCACGCTGCAAATCCATAGACGGAACGTGATGCAGAAAATGGCGGCGGCGTCGCTCGCCGATCTCGTGCGTATTGCGGAGAGATTGGAAATACCGATTACCCACTCGCGCCGCGTGGGAGGAAGTTGAATATGGACAAGACACGACATGTTGTGGCGATCGTTGATGACGATCCAAGACTACTGGAATCGGTGGGCGACCTTCTGGAATCCGCAGGCTATGTGGCCCACGGGTACTCTTCGGCCGGATCGTTGCTCGTCAATGGGCTGGCGGACCTCGACCTGCTCATCACCGATATCGGAATGCCTGGGATTGATGGTTTCGAACTTCGTGATCTGGTGAGAAAATTGCGGCCGGAGCTGCCGGTGTTTTTGATCACGGGCCGCCACGAAATAGCGGATCAGGGCCGCGCTCAGGGCATCAGCGGATTTTTCCGGAAGCCATTCGATGCCCAGGCCCTGCTCGCGGCCATTGCCAATGCTTTACACAAATCGAAAGATGGAGGGTGAGATGAGAGTTGAACATTCTTTCCGGCGGAGATCAGCGCCGTCATCACCGCAGCGCAGAAGCGAAGAAGATCAGCCGCTCGTCATTATTGTCGATGACGACGCAGCCGTTCGGGAGGCGCTGTCCGAGTTGATCCTGTCGGCAGGTTTCCGGCCTGTCAGCTTTGCCTCGACCCGCGAATTGCTCGATGCCGATATCTTGGACGATCCCGGCTGCCTGATCCTCGATGTGCGCATGCCAGGAGCGAGCGGTCTCCATCTGCAACGTCACCTGACCGAAAACGGCAACCCCAAACCGATCATCTTCCTGACCGGGCATGGCGATATTCCGATGACCGTCGAAGCAATGAAGGCCGGCGCGGTGGATTTTCTCACCAAACCGGTGCGGGACCAGACATTGCTCGACGCGGTGACCGCCGGCATTGCGATGGATGCCGAACGACGGGTGCAAGCCGCCGTCGCCAAGCGCAACATCGAGCGCCTCGAGACGCTGACGCAGCGCGAGCGTGAGGTTCTCCATGAAGTGGCGCGCGGGCGCCTCAACAAACAGATTGCCTTCGATCTCGGCATCAGCGAAGTGACGGTCAAGCTGCACCGCAGCAATGTCATGCACAAAATGGAGGCTGCCTCCATCGGGGAACTGATCCGGGCCTGGGAAACCCTGCCCGCACCGATGCGCGAGGCTGGCGCACACCGGACTACGATATGATCGATCCAGCCTCCGCCTCCACAGGCTCCTCAGGCGTTCCGAACCTGCGGAGCGCCAGCACGTGCGCTACCGTTTCACAATGAGCTCGGATTCGCCTGACGCACGAATGAGGATTTCGAGATTGCTTCCTCCAACGGGCTTGCCTCGAAAGAAATCCGGGCGCAGTTTCCGGGATGACGTCGGCAAGTTCGAGGACTTGCGGGATTAACGGACAACGACAAGGGGGAACAAATGACCGACAGGCTCAAGGACAAGATCGCCATTATTTCGGGCGGAGCCACCGGAATGGGTGGGGCGGCTTCACGCTTGTTTGCGGCGGAGGGCGCGAAGGTTGCGATCATCGACCGCAACGGCGATGCGGCCGCGGAGACGGTGCGGACCATCCAGGATGCTGGCGGCATCGCCGATTACTGGGTCGCCGATGTTTCGGATGAGGCAGCGGTCAATGCAGCGGTCAAAGGCATTGAGGACCGTTTCGGTGCCGTGACCGTACTCTTCAATCACGCCGGCACTATCGTCATCAAACCGTTTCTCGAAACGACATTGGAAGAATGGGAATGGTTGCACGGCGTCAACGTCGGCTCGATGTTCCTGATGACTAAGGCGGTGCTTCCAGGCATGATCGCCGCCGGCGGTGGCTCCATCGTCTGCACATCATCGATCTCGGCGGTTGCCGCGACGCCGATGGAAGTGCTCTACGATACGACGAAGGGCGCTGTGCACATGTTTGCCCGCGCCATTGCCGTCGAGTTCCGCGACCGCAATATTCGATGCAACGCCGTCTGCCCGGGCTTTATCCGCACGCCGCACGGCTTGCGCGAGGTGGCCGAACTGCAGGCCCTCGGCGTTGACGTTTCGGATGCGGCAATCGCGGCGCAGCAAGGCCGGATCGGGGAGCCGGAAGATGTGGCCCGTGCTGCCCTCTATCTCGCCTCGGACGAATCCAGCTTCGTCAACGGCATCCATCTCTTCGTCGACAACGGCTTTACCGCAATCTGAGCATCGATAGCTGGATTGCTCTTCAAACAAGATCACTAGGGAAGCGTGCCGCAGCCGGTCGCGGCCAAGGATGGTCTGGACACTATTATCGACACATGTTCTAAATAATGGACGGACGAACGGGAGCACGCTATGCATCTTTCCATGTGGACTTACTCTTGGGACATCCAGGATCAGGGGCTTGAGGCGCTTGCCGCCGACCTCAGCGGCCGCGCCGGCCTCACCACAGTCAGCATGGCAATTTCCTACCACGCCGGCCGCTTCTTTCAGCCGAGGAGCCCGCGACAGAAAGCCTATTTTCCCGAGGACGGAACCGTCTACTTCCGGCCGGATGAAAGACTATGGCAGGACAAGCTGATCCGGCCGCTGATGGCCACGAACGTGACAGAGCGCGGCGATATGCTGGAAGCGCTCACTAGGGGACGCGACACGACCGGCCTCAAGGTCTCCTGCTGGACTGTCTGCCTGCACAATACCCGCCTCGGCATGCTGCATCCAAACCACGTAACGCGGAACGCTTTTGGCAACCCCAACTACTATAGTCTCTGCCCATCGAGCCCGGCGGCGCGCGCCTATGCCGTCACCCTCGTTCGCGACATCACCAACTATCGGCCGGATATGGTGGAACTCGAAAGTCCGAATTTCATGGGATTCGCGCACGAGTATCATCACGAGAAAGACGGTGTCGGCCTGAACGCCGAAGACGATTTCCTGCTGTCGCTGTGCTTCTGCGATCATTGCGCGGCGCGCGCCACGAAGGCCGGCGTGCCGGTCGAAGGCGCGCGCAGATCGGTCACCCGCTTCATCGCGGAACTCTGCGAACGGGCTGTTCCGGAACAACAGTTTCCGGACTTTCCGGCCGCCGGCATTGATGCGTTTCGCGACCATCCGGAGCTCTACGCTTATCTCGCCTGGCGCAGCGAACCGGTGACCAGCCTGATCGCAGAGATCAAGGCCGCAGCCGATCCGGCGACACGCATCGTGCTTATCGACCTGAAGGACGGCTGGCTCGGCGGCGTCGATCTCGCCGCGGCTGGCAAGCTATGTGATGGGGCGATCCTCTGCTGTTATGACATGGAGCCGGAGACCGTCGCCGATGTCATCCAGGGCGGGCGGGCGGCAATCGGACCGGAAAAGTTCCTCGGCGTGGGCCTGCGCGTCTTCTATCCCGAAGTCGACGGGCCGGCGATCCTTGCGGCACGCGCCAAGGCGGCCGTTGATGCCGGCGCTGACGGCGTCAACTTCTATAATTACGGCCTGATACCGGCAAAGCGCCTCGACTGGGTCAAGGCCGCGGTCGACGCGATCACCTGATCCCTCTTCTCAGGATGAGATGGGTTCGGCGACCTGGATCAGGCAGTCGCCGGCCTGGCTGTCGCAATGCAGCCTATGGGAAATGACGATCCCGCTCTCCGCAAAGCGCAGCTCCTCCTCTGCCTGCTCCAGACGCTCCAGGTCATGGTACCAACCGGCCAGATCGCCGGCGGAAACGGTTGCACCGAGTGCAACGGCCGGCTCGAACCAGCCCCTATGGCTCGCATAGATGCCCTGGCTGTGCCGAGACAATGACAGAAGCTGCAACGGCCCCGGTTCGGTGAGTGATACGTGCGACAGAACCGGGCGATCGACGATGCCGAGTGCAATCAGCAGCCGGTCGATGGCCGCCGCCGTAAATGCCATCGTCTCCGGCGTCACGGTTCCACCGCCGCCGAATTCGCCGGACAGACCGACGCTTCCTGCCCGTCCGGCAGCGCCCATCGATGTCGGCGCTGTCGGGCCGTTATCCGCGATGAAGGCATGCGAGGCGCCCATGGCGCGCATCAGAGACACCGACCGCTCAAAGCGGGCGGCGTCGGCCTGCCGCTCGATCAGCGTGCAGGGCAGGTGCGCCATGGATGTGCCGCCCGAATGCAGATCGAGCACGACGTCGTGGATGGGAAAGAGGTCGTGTTCGAGAAAATGGGCAAGACGCGCCGTCGGCGTCCCGGTCGGATCGCCGGGAAATGCGCGATTAAGATTGCCGCCATCAAAGGGCGAGCAGCGCCTGGCGACCATCACTGCCGGCAGGTTCGCCATTGGCAGAATGGTGACGGCACCACGGATTTCTTCCACCTGCAACCGGCGCATCAACCGCCCGAGCTGGAGTTCGCCCTCGTATTCGTCGCCATGATTGCCGGCCATCAGAAGCAGGGACGGCCCCTCGCGATTCTTCAGGCGAAGAACCGGTATGCGGATCTGATAATAGGGCGAACGGTCGATCGAATAGGGAATGGCGAGATGGCCGGCCTGTCGGCCCTCGCGCGAAAAGTCGATGGGATTGACGAGGCCGCTGTGCATGATGTCTCCAGTCCGGGCTGTTGCCTTGCCGTTAGAGGGCCGCGACCGCCGTCATTTCGACGCGCAGGTCCGGATCGGCGAGGCGTGCTTCGACGCAGGCGCGGGCCGGCGGGTTTTCGATGTCTATCCAGCTATCATAAACCCCGTTCATCGCTTCGAAGTCGACGATCGCCGGCAGGAAGACGTTGACAGCGAGGAGACGGGAGCGGTCCGTGCCGGCTTCTTTCAGAAGCGCGTCGATCTTGCCGAGTACGTCGCGGGTCTGATCCTCAACGCCCGCCTTGCGATTTTCCGCGACTTGACCGGCAATATAGACGAGCCCGCCGTAGCTGACGGCTTGGCTCATACGCGAACCTTTCTGGTAACGCTGGATCATGTCAGTTCTTTCCTTTCTTTGCTTTGGAAGGGAGGTTCAGCCGAAGCTGGTAAAATAGGCCGCCGTTACCGAATGATCCGGGTCGAGGCCATAGAGGATTGCGTGCCGGTCAAGGCAGGTGCAGGGATGAGAGATGCCAAACTCGATCACGTCACCCACACAAACATCGCTGCCCTCCGCAAGCGCGACGAAGGCGTGCTGATCGTTGAGGCGGAGAACTTCAGCGCTCGCAAGATCGTTGAGCCGCGCACCGTTGCGATAAAGGGCGAGCGGCCGCGGCATGCCTTGATCCATCGCCACGTCGCGCATGCCCATGCCGCAGATCGCAAGCCCGGCCTCCGGCCGCGACAGAACTTCGGCCCAGACCCGCAGGGCGGGACGGAAACCCGCCGCCGCAGAAAGCAACTTGGCGCCGATGCGCAAGCCGCCGCGTGCATCGAGGCCGGCGAGGCCACGCTCGTAGACGCCGTGATCATGGAAGAAGATCGCGCCGCTCCGCAGCACGAGATGGCAGGCTGGATCGCCCGCAACGGCGGCTGAAAGCCGCGCAACGACCACGTCGAAAAAGATCGAACCGCCAGCCGTGACGAGAAGCGGCCGCTCGTTGCCTATGCGGGCGCGCATTTTCGGCAGGAAGTCAGCCGTCATTGCCATCAACACGTCAATCCGACGCATCGTCTCTTCCGCATTGGCAGTTGCGGCGGCGCCCTCATAAGCGGCGACGCCGGTCAGCCGGAAGGTCGGCGTCTCGGCCGAAACGATTGCATCGAGAATTTCAGCCGCGGTGTCGATATTGCGAACACCGGCGCGACCGGCGCCGAACTCTACCATCAGGCCGAGCGGCGGCAGATCTTTGCGTTCTCCCCATGCGGACCGAAGAGCATCGACGAGCGCCGTCGAATCCACGAAAATAAGGAATTCCGCATCAGGATAATCGGCGAGCACCGCTGCGAGCCGGCGCGCCGCGGCGACCCCGCCGATCTCGTTGGCGAGGATCAGACGGCGCTGTCCGGCTTTGAGCAGGACGGCGGCCTGGCGAATGTCGGCGACCGTCGAGCCCCAGGCGCCTGCCTGTAGAAGCGCATCCGATAGCGCCGTCGACATTGGTGTCTTGGCGTGCGGCGCAATTTCCGCGCCGTGGCTCTTCACATAGGCCATCATCAATTCGACATTGTTGGAGAAGGCCTGCCGGTCGAGCGAGATCAGTGGCAGGGCCATCCTGCCGTCATATGGCCTCCATCCCTGCTTGCCGATCGCAGCGAGCGGGAGCGGTGGATGGCCTGGCGGAAAACCGCGCACCCGGTCATCGATCAGCATGACTTCCATTGGAGTATGAAGGTCAGGCATGGCAGCCTCCTCGAGCCTCGGCCGGATCAGCTATACCGAGACGATAGGTGTCGTTGGCGGTGGCGAAGAACAAGGCGCGTTGCTTATCGATAGACAACTGTGCGGCGACCGCGCGAAAGACCCGATAGATTTCGTCGAAGGAGGCATACAAGCCTGCCACTGGAAAATCGCTTGCGAACATAGCGCGCGTCGGGCCGAAACAATCGAGGCAATGCTCGACCACCGGCCGCAGGCTTTCGAACGTCCATTCGTTGTCGTAAGCGACAAGGTCGGAAATCTTCAGGCGCACGTTCGGTTCATCGCCAAGCGCCCGCAGGCCATGACGCCAGAGCGCCATGCCATCATTCGTCCGGTCGATCGGGCTTCCCCCGTGGTTGAGCACGAACAGCATTTCCGGAAAAGCGCGCACGAGCTCGAGCGCATCCTTCATCTGCCACGGATAAAGCATCAGGTCGAACACCAGCCCGAGCCGCGCAGCATGGGCAAGCCCCTTCCGCCAGGCCGGATTGCTCATGAGATCCGCGCGCCGGGCAAACCTTTTCGCCGGGTCCGGATGCCAGCTCACGATGTCACGGATGCCGACGACGTTTGGGTTCGCCGCTTCCAAGTCGAGCAGGCGCATCGCGTCCGGTGCGTCTAGAGGAACCCGCGCGATATAGCGGTGTGCGACGCCGGAGCTGCGGTCGAGGCCATCCAGCCAATGGCTTTCTTCCAGTGGATGCGCATCGGACCAACCGGCCTCGACATGGACGGTTGCAATCACGTTCTGGCGCGCAGCGTCGGCGCGATAATCCTCGATGCCGTAGTTGCGCAGGATTGGTGCGAGGCTTCCGAAAGCTGTGTCCCCGCTGGTCGCCCGCGCTTTCTGAAGCCAGGGATGGCGCTCCAGCGAAAGGTCCCAGAGATGATGATGCGGGTCGATCAACGGCCCGTCGTAGCATCCGGTCATCTGCGCGCCTCGCGGCCGGATACGAGGAGAAGCGCGAGGATCAGCGTGCCGAACATGATGGACCGCCAGCCGGGCGAAGCGTTGACGACCGTGATCAGCGCCGTCGTTGTAACAAGCAGGATCGCGCCCGGAATAGTGCCGGCATAGGTGCCACGGCCACCTAGAATGGATGTGCCGCCGAGCACGACGGCCGCAATCGACGTCAGCAGATAGGGATCGCCGATGCCCACATAACCTTGCCGGTTCATGCCCAGCACGAGAATGCCCGCAAGGCCTGCGAAAAAGCCCGATAGCGTATAGACAAGCAGCGTGTTGCGTTCGACGCGGACGCCGGAAAGCCGGGCAGCCAGCGGGTTCGCTCCGAGCGCCAGGAAACGTGCGCCGGTCGGCATGCGATGAATGAGCAGCAGGACGAAAACCGAGACGGCAAGCCAAAGAACGATGCCCGCCGGAATGCCGAGCGGCCGCGCCTGGCCGAGCAGAATGACCGCCGGATTGCTGACGGTGACTGCGCTGCCGCCGGCAATGATGACGAGCAGGCCTTGCAGGAACGTCGCCATGGCAAGCGTCATGATGATCGGCGGCACGCGGAGATAGGCGGCACCCGCACCATTCATGAGGCCAATGCCGGCAGCGATGGCGAGTGCTGTCGCGATGCCGATGAAGCCTGTGTGATCCCAGGCGGGCGAGATCAGCGGCAGCAGGATCGCCGTGACGGTGATAACTGCGCCGACGGAAAGATCGATGCCTCCCATCAGGACGACCAGCGTTTGGCCGGCCGCCGCAATGCCGATCACCGCGGCGAGTTCAAGCAGATAGCGCAGGTGGCCGTAAGCACCGAAACCACGCAATAGGAAGCTTGCGACGATCCAGACGAGCGAGACCAGAACGAAGGTCAGGAGCGGCGGGTTGCGAAATGCTGTCCTGATGATGTTCATTGCCTTGCTTTCCATTGTGCGAGAAGTTCCGGAACCGCGACCGCGCCGACGATGATCAGCCCCTGCGCGACATATTGCGCGACCGGCGGAAAACCCAGGAAGAACATGACGTTGATCATGACCGAGAGCAGCAGGCTGCCGCAGATCGCGCCGCGCATGGTGCCCTTGCCGCCAAGGAAGCCGACCCCGCCGAGCACGGAGGCGGCGATCGAATTCAGCGTAAAGGGCGTACCGATGACCGGATCGCCCGACCCGGTCTGCGCAGCGACGAAGAGCCCGGTCAAAGCTGCAAGAAGACCGGAGAGCGCAAAGGCGACGACCTTCACCCGTTCCACCGGAACGCCGGAGCGAAATGCGCCGATCGGGTTGTCGCCGGCCGCGTAGATGCCGAGGCCGAGCGGCGTTGCGAGAAAGGCTTTCCAAAGCACCACGGTCACGACGAGCAGCACGAAGGCAACGGGCGTATCGCCGGCAAGCGTTGTTGACAGCCAGTCGGGAATGAAGCCGCCCGGCCGCGGCAGCAGAATGAGCGCGACGCCGGTTATGATGAAGGAGCCGGCGAGCGTAACGATGATCGCCGGCAGCCTCAGATGCGTCACGATGGCGCCGGTGACGGCGCCGATCGCAAGGCCGGCGAGCGCGACCGCAAGAATGCCGCCGGGCACACCGAGCGTCCCTTCCATCGTCGTTGCGGCGATCACGGCCCCAAGGCTCACGAGCGGCCCGATCGCCAGCGTGATGCCGCCGTTCAGCATGAGCACTGCCTGCGCCATGGTGACGAGCGCCAGCGGGAACCAGTTCTGCGTGAACTTCGAAAAGCCTCTGATGGAAAGGATGCCCGGAAAGAGCACGACGTAGAGAATGAGAAAAGCGGAGACGACCAGATAAAGGCCACCGAGCCCGCGGTTGCGGCGAAGCTGGATCAAGCCATAGAGCCTGCCGGAGGACGAAACTGCGCTCATGCTGCGACTCCCTGTGTCGTGACGCCCATGGCCGCGCCGACGATCGCCCCTTCACTGATCGCAGCGCCCGATAGCGTTGCCGCGACGTGCCCCTCGAGCAGAACCACGACGCGGTCGCAAAGATGCACCAGCTCCGGCGTGTCGGAACTCGCCAGGATCACGAGCCGTCCCTCCGCGGCGAAGGCACGGAGCATGAGGTAGATTTCGCGCTTGGTTTCGATGTCGACGCCGCGCGTCGGATCGTTGAGGAGCAGGACGGACGGATCGAACGGCAGCCATTTGGCAAGCGCCACCTTCTGCTGATTGCCGCCGGAAAGCGCCTGCACCGGGCGAGCCGTATCGCCCTTGATCGTCAGGCGGCGCGCAAGATCGGCGACCAGGCCGTCTTCGGCCTGCAGGTCGCGCAACCCCTTGCTGGCGAGCCGTCCGAGGGAGGGCAGGATGAGATTGGATGCGATAGAATGAGGCAATACCAGCCCCTCATGCTTGCGGTCGGCCGGGACATAGACGATGCCAGCCGCATTTGCCTCGCCGACATGGGCGGGCAGGCCGGGTTTCCCACAAATTTCCGCTCGGGCAGCCGCGGCCGGAATCGCGCCATAGAGGCCGAGCAACAGGTCTTCCTGCCCCTGCCCCACGAGCCCGCCAATGCCGACGATCTCGCCGGCGCGGGCGGAGAAGCCGATATGGCGCACCATGCCGGCGGAAAAGCCTTCAACGCTGATGCGCATCGCACCGGGCGTAGAAACTGGGCGCGGAGGGAACAGGTCGCCGGTCTCGCGGCCGACCATGAGACGCACCAGCCCTTCGCCATCGATGCCGGATAGCGACTGGTCTGCCGTGACGCCGCCATCCTTCAGCACCGTGACATGCGAGCAGAGCGCCTGCACCTCATTGAGGCGATGAGAAATATAGAGAAGTGCGATGCCGCGCTTCCTCAGCGTCTCGATGAGGCGGGCAAGGATGCCGGCTTCGTGAGCGGAAAGCGACGAGGTCGGCTCGTCCAGAATGAGCACGCGCGGCTTGCGGAACAGTGCCTTGGCGATTTCCACCATCTGACGGCGGCCGAGCGCGAGATCGGCAACGGGCATATCGATCGGCTCGGTAAGCCCCACCATGTCGCAGACCTCCCGCACACCGCGATGAAGCACTTGATAATCGATGAGGGCGAACCGGCGCGGAAACGCGCCGAGCCCGATATTTTCAGCAATCGAGAGATTCGCCGTGAGGCTCAGCTCCTGCTGAACCACGGCGATGCCAGCCGCACGCGCAGCCGCCGGGCTGAAGCGACCGACAGGCTTGCCGTCAACGACGATGGAACCGCTGTCGGGCTGGAGAGCACCGGACAACAGGTTGATCAGCGTGGACTTGCCGGCGCCGTTTTCTCCGAGCAGGGCGTGAACCCTGCCCGGGAAAAGGGCGATGTCGACGCCCTTCAAAACGGGATTGCCGAAAAATCCCTTGAACACCTGCCGGGCCTCCAGCAGGGGTCTTTCTTCCTTCATGACGGCTTTCCTCAAGACGGATTACTGGGCAAGCAGCTTGTCGAAGAGCGCCTTGTCATAGTCCGAGTAAATATATCCATCCGCCGGGAACTTGTCGGCCCTTGCGAGATAGCCGCCGATCGAGCTGTCGTCGATGACCGGCAGCGGCACCTTGACGAAGGCCGGAACATTCTTGCCCTGCAGTGCCTGCACGGCCGCATAGACGGAGAGTGCGCCGAGCCAATTCGGCTGCATGGTTGCCCAGCCTTTCAGGCCCTTCTCTTTCCAGAGTTCCAGGAACTGCCGGGCGTTTTCGCCGGTGGTCGGCACCTGTTCGCGGCCCTGGCGCTCGAAGGCAAGAACGGAGCCGGCCGACAATGCGCCGCCGAGCGACAGAACGCCATCGATTTCCGGATTGGCGAACAGCAGGCTTGTCATGGCTTCTTGAGCCGGCGCGACGTTATATTCGGTATTGGTTTCCGTGATGACTTGGATGCCCTTGTTCGCATCAAGCACCGGCTGCGCTCCCTTGCGGCGGTCATCGCTGACGGAAACGCCGGCAGGACCGTTCATGATGATGATCTTCCCCTTGCCGTGAAGTTGATCGACCATCCACTGCGCAGCCCTCGCGCCCCACTCGCTGGAATCCGTGTTGATCTTCGCCGTCAGATTATTGGTGTCCACGAGGCTGTCGAAATTGACGACGGCAATGCCCTTCGAGCAGGCGTCCGAGATGACGCGGTCAAGCGCCGTGGACGAACCGGCTTCGACGATGATCGCATCGAGATTCGCATCGATCATCGATTGGATCTGCTGGATCTGCGTCTGGGCATTGCCCTGCGCATCGGTGATTTTCAGATCCTTGACCAAGCCGTCTTTCTTGAGGGCGGCCACTTCATCGGTAATCGTGCCCTCCGTCTGCTTCATCCAGGTCGGGACGGAATAGATGTTCGCCCAGCCAATCGTGTAGGGCGCCTTGCGATCACCCTTGATACAATTGGCTGCCGCCGAGGCGGTGCCGGCGGAAAAGGCAAGGAGGACCGCAGCGGCGGCAGCGCCCGCGAGAAGGCGGTTGCGTAGCGAGGCTGAGGTGCAGTTCTCAAAATTCTTCATGTCGTTCCCCTTTTGTGTGCGGCAGCGTTTGCGGCTTGCCATTTGTCGATGTCCAATATATTGTACATATGACCTTTATACTGGACACGGCGATCTTATGCCGATTTTTTTGCCTCGCAAGAGGGCTACGAAAATTTCGTTCGCGGGGAGCGGCGGGATCAATTGACACAGGCAGCAGACGGCCTGAAAAGCTTGGCCGGCTAGAAACAGGAATTGACGATGATGGATGCAGTTCAGGACGAAGCAGCCGGCAAGCGCGCCCGAGGGCTCGACCGCGCCTTCGAGATCCTTGATTTCCTGCGCCACAAGCGGCAGGCCCTGAAGCCGAATGAAATTGCCGCGCAGATCGGCGCGCCGCGCTCATCGGTTTACGAGCTGGTCAACCTGCTGCTGCGCAACGGTATTCTGGAATTTACGGGTGGCGAGGGACGTGTCTATCTCGGCCGCAAGCTCTATTTCCTAGGCGCGGCCTATGAGAACCATTTCGATTTCACCCGCGAATGCGAGGCGACGCTGGAGCGGCTCGCCGACGAGACGCGGGAAACCGCGCAGTTCTGCATGTTGGATGGAAACAAATATACGGTCGTTCGCATGCGGGAAGGCGCTCGGCCATTCCGCATCTCAACCGATATCGGCCAATCGGTTCCGATCCCGTGGACGGCGTCTGGCCGCCTGCTCGTCGCGCATCTGTCGGATCAGGAGATACTGAACTTCATCCCGCCGGAGGATTTCCGCCTGCCAAGCGGCGAATGGCTAGAGCCGCAAACCTTCATCGCCGAGGTGCGTCAGGCTGAGCGCGAAGGTTTCTTCACCTTCAACAGCATCGTCGACAGCTTCACACACTGTTTTGCCGTGCCGGTACGCGACGATGAAGGTCATGTAGCCGGCACGCTCTGCCTCGTAACGCCGCGTGACGATGGCCTTGCCAACCGCGAACGTTACCTCGCCTGCTTGAAGCAGGCCGCCGCCGACCTGAACCAGACCCCGACGCGGCAGAAACGAGCTTGAGACACAAGCGGAACTGGCACAGGCCCTCGACGCCAGCCGCCCCATAGCTCAAGCCTCATCGAAATCACAGCAAAAGACGCTAAATATATCCACTTTACGAATATTCCTGAAAATTTAATTCATTATTAAATACAATTTAAGCAAATAGCTCTAGTTGAAATTTCATTTTTATTAGGGCAACTGTTATGAACATCAGTATTGCAAAGAGCCTTATTGCTTTCGGTGTCGTGATGACCATAGGGCTTGCCGGCTCGGTAGGGCTGCAGCAAATCGCCTTGAACCGCCTCAAAGTGAATGGGCCGATCTATGAGCAGGTCGTCAACGGAAAGGATCTCGTTGCCGATATCCTGCCGCCGCCACTTTTCGTGGTCGAATCCTATATGCTGGCTTTGGAAGCGAGTGATTTTCCGGACCTCGCCGACGCGAATGCGGCCAAAATCGCCAAACTCCAGCGCGATTACAACGAGCGCCGCGCCTACTGGAAAACCTCCAGCCTGCCTCAGAGCTTGAAGGATCAACTGGCCGATGCCGTGCTGACCAAATCTGATGTCTTCTGGCAGGAAATGAACGGCGAGGTTCTGCCCGCCCTGGCGGCAAAGGACACCGCAAAGGTCAAGGAGCTGCTCGTTCATCTCAAAGGCACGTTCCACTTGCATCAGGACGCCGTCGAGGAACTGGTGACCAGCTCGAACGATTTTCTCTCGGGTCAGGAATCGGGCGCGCGCGAAGAGATTGACCGCTGGACGATATTCTCGCTCTCCGCTGCAGGCGGGTCCATCCTATTGCTGATTGGCGGAACGCTCCTGTTGCGGCGGCGAGCGATCGTGCCCCTGGAAAGCATGAGGGCCTACATGGGTGTGCTTGCCGGTGGCGACTACACCAAGGAGGTGCCGCATTCCGAACGCTCCGATGAAATCGGCGCGATGGCGAAGTCAGTTGCCGTGTTCAAGGCCAAGGCTCAGGAGCACCAGCGGCTTGAGACGGAAGCGCAAACCAATCGCACGCTTTCTGAACAGCAACGCGCGCAGCAGGAGCAAGTCCGAGCCCGGGAGGCGGCAGATATCAAGGTCGCGGTCGATGCACTCGCCGGCGGCCTTGGCCAGCTCGCCAGCGGTAATCTCACACATCGGATAGATGTTGCCTTCGCGCCGCCCCTCGACGTCGTACGGCGAGATTTCAACGCTGCGGTAGAACAGCTTGAGGATGCCTTGCGCAAGGTCGGCCAGAATGCGCAGGCGATTGCGACCGATTCCAATCGGGTCAGGTCGGCAACCGACGACCTATCCAAACGGACGGAGCAGCAAGCCGCTTCGGTCGAGGAGACCGCCGCAGCGCTCGAACAGATCACCACCACCGTCACGGATTCCAGCCGTCGTGCCGACGAGGCCGGCCGGCTGGTCGTAACGGCTCGCGAAAATGCCGAGAAATCAGGTGATATCGTTCGCCGAGCGATCACCGCGATGGGCGAGATCGAGGCATCTTCGAACGAGATTTCAAACATCATCGGTGTCATCGACGACATCGCCTTCCAGACCAACCTTCTGGCGCTGAATGCCGGCGTCGAAGCCGCGCGCGCCGGAGAAGCTGGCAAGGGTTTTGCCGTCGTCGCCCAGGAAGTTCGTGAGCTTGCGCAACGCTCGGCAGGCGCCGCCAAGGAAATCAAGACGTTGATCAACACCTCCGGCGAGCAGGTGAAGAATGGCGTGGCCCTCGTCGGGGAAACCGGCCAGGCGCTCGATCAGATCGGCCGGGAAGTGGAGGCCATAAATGTCAACGTAGCGGCGATCGTCGATGCCTCGCGCGAACAGGCAACCGGCCTTAAGGAAATCAACCAGGCGGTCAACGCCATAGACCAGGGCACGCAACAAAATACGTCCATGGTCGTGGAATCCAACGCCGCCAGCCATAGCCTTGCGAATGAAGCCGAAGCTCTCTTCAATCTTCTAGGCCGCTTCCGCATCGGCGCAGCCAATCAACCGGCCGTAGCCCCTGTCGCAGAAGCACATCAGCAGCACAGGCCGGTGGAATCGCCAGCACGCAGACTGTCGGCGAAGCTGGCAGGCGCTTTTGGAGGGCGGGCGGCCGCGGCAAATGCCGCGACCTCCTGGGAGGAGTTCTAAGGCGCAGAACGCATGTCTTCCGCGGGATGCTCGTCACTTGACGCGAAAGAGCATTTTTATCGGGCAAATGGTCTTCACCGCAACAGCGGTCGCTGCTTGCCCGATGAGAGCCTGCCGACATAAACCTTCATTCTTGGACCGGTGACCTGTCACCAGTACGGCTCTCTCGCAGACCATATTCTTTTCCGGAAAACCGCGCGTTAACGTCCAGCTAATTCCGTGCCGCGCCCTCGCTTTTTCCGTTATCCATATTTCGCGACCCACACTTGCTAGCTAATTTTCATTACGCTAAATTACGCAAGACTTAGTTGTATCTATCACGGCTGCCATTCGGCGGCGCGCGGGCTTTCAACGCGGGTTTTTCGTCTAGCGACATGATTTTGAATCATCGCATTACACGAATTGTTATCGGCCTCGTGCTGCTGGCGATCGCTGTCGTCGTCTCGTTACCGGCAATCACCGGCTTCACGAGCCGAGACGGTACAGTCAACGCCCGCTTCGCCATTGTCAATTCGCCCATTGACGGCATGATTTCAGGAGAGCCCGCCAAGGTAGGCACGCCTGTCAAAGAGGGCCAAGCGGTCGCAGAAATCAGCAACCCCCGGGTCAATCGTGCAATCCTTGCTTCGCTCGAAGCGGATCGCAACACGGCGCGCGACCGCGTAGTGGCCCTGAAGACCGAGCGGGACGCGCTTACCGCACTTCGCGAGCAGCTATCCAAACGATTGGATATTTTCAAGGAAGCCACGATTTCCAATCTTGAACGCGAGGTGGAGATCCTGAGAAAGAAAGTGCAGGTCTCCCAAGCTCAGGATCTTGCCGCCCAGGTCGACCTCAGCCGCCGGATGGATCTGGAGTCGAAAGGTATTCTCACGCAGAGGATGGTCGACGCTGCGCGCGCCGCAGGAGCCGCGACGGGCGGCGAAGTCGAAATCAGCAATTTGACTGTCGATCAATTGGAACAGAGGCTCAATGCGCTTCGCCAGGGTATTTTCGTGTTCGGCGACGGGCAGAATGACGTGCCTTATTCGCGACAACGCCAGGACGAGGTTATCGTCCGGATCGGTGACTTGAACTCACGCATAGCGGAAAATGAGACGCGAGCTGCCGAGGTCGACAAGCAATTGAACGAAGAACGTGGCCGCGTCAGCAGCCTTGAATCCGCAACCGCGGTAGCGCCATTCGATGGTGTGGTTTGGAGCAGGAGCGTCGTCAACGGCTCCAATGTCGTCCTCAACAGCGAGTTAATGCGTCTCCTAGATTGCCGAGAGATGTTCGTCGATATTCTTGTTCCCGAGGTCGACTATGACGAGATTTATCCTGGGCTTTCTGCGCAGGTGCGGCTGTTCGGGCGCAGCGACGTCTTCAATGGCACGGTAGCGTCCGTAAAAGGCAGTTCAGCGGCGGTCGAAAGCGACTCCTTTGCGGCCAGTCTACCGGCTTCGTCCCAGCGCAATGCCCGCATTCGGGTGCGCCTGGAGCCATCCTTCATGAACGACGATTTTGCGAATTTTTGCCAGGTCGGTCGAACGGTCCAGGTACGATTTCCCAAACACCGTATTGGCTTGTCGAATTGGGTTAAAAGCCTGTGGTTCAGTATCTTCTAGCGCTGGCGCCGACCTTTGTCGTTTTAGCCTTTTTTCTGTTGGGGCCGTTCAATTGGTCGCGTCACCATACCTGGACGCGGGCAATTACCTGCGCCTTCGTCGGAGCGATCGCATTACGCTATATGCTCTGGCGGCTGACCGAAACCGTTCTTCCCTACCCCTATGACGGCGTCAATTTTTATTGGGTATGGTTTGTCTTCATCGTCGAGATGTTGGCCTTTACGGAGGTCGTGCTTTTCCTTGTCCTGATGAGCCGCTACGTCGATCGAAGCGCCGAGGCGGACAAGCTGGCGCGCACCTTCTTTGCACGCGACGAGCAAGAACTGCCGACGGTCGATATCTTCATTCCCACCTACAACGAGCCGCTCGACGTGCTTGAAAGAACCATCGTCGGAGCGTTGTCGCTCGATTACCCTGCCGACAAGCTGAAGGTATATGTCCTCGACGACAAGCGCCGCGATTGGCTCAAGGGTTTCTGCGAGGAAAAGAACGCAATTCACGTCACACGCGGCGATAATGCGCACGCCAAAGCCGGCAACATGAACAATGGGCTGAAGGTCAGTTCGGGCGACTTCATCGCCGTCTTCGACGCCGATTTCGTGCCCTATCGACATTTTTTGCGCCGGACGCTGCCGTTCTTTTCCGATGAAAGCATTGGCATCGTCCAGACGCCGCAACATTTTTTCAATGCCGATCCGGTCCAGTCGAACCTCGGTCTGGAGAAAATCTGGCCGGATGAGCAGCGCTTGTTTTTTGACGAGATCGCTCCCAGCAGAGACGTGTGGGACGTCAGTTTTTGTTGCGGCTCGTGCTCGATCGCCCGCCGCAAGGCTGTCGACGCTATTGGCGGCTTTCCAACGGAATCCATCACGGAGGATTTGCTGACAACGCTGTCCATGCTCAACATGGGCTACAAGACGCGCTATTTAAACGAGCGCTTATCGATGGGATTGGCTGCCGAGAATCTCACCGGCTATTTCGTGCAGCGCGAGCGGTGGTGTCAGGGCGGTATTCAGACGTTGTTTCTGCACAACGGCCCGCTGCGCGGTCCGGGATTGTCGCTGTTTCAACGCATCATGTTCCTGCCGGCATCGTGGCTGGTGCAATATCTGGTCCGTTTCATGATATTGATCGTCCCGATCGTCTATCTGTGGTTCGGGCTGCTGCCGCTTTATTTCACCAACATTTCCGATTACGTCTCCTATCAACTGCCGCTGCTGACGGCCTATTTCCTTCTCATGCTCTGGATAACGCCGACACGTTACCTGCCGATAATTTCAAGCGCAGTCGGTACATTTACGACGTTCCGAATGCTGCCGACCGTTGTGTCCAGCCTTATTCGGCCGTTCGGCAAATCGTTCAGGGTGACGCCGAAGGGCAGCGGCAACGAGGCGAACCAGTTCGACAAATATACTTTTACCTGGATCTCAAGCCTAATCGCGATCACCGTCATCGGCCTATTGATCAATATCGTACCGGAGACAACCCATGTTCAAGGCCAGTTTTCGCCAATCGCTGCCTTGTGGGCCGGCATCAATGTCATCGTTTTGGGTATAGCGTCTCTGATCTGCTTTGAAAAACCCCGACGGTTGTTTGATGCGTTCAAACTTGATGAGACCGCCAAGGTGGACGATATCCCTGGCCAGGTCGTTAGTTTGGCGCTGGACAAGGCAGTGGTCGCAGTGCCCACCGAAGCGCGTTTTCAGTCCAGCCTAGTTGCGCTGAAGCTTGATGGCTTTGCACCGTTCAAAGCAGAACTCAAACAGGTCACCCAACGGCGAAGAAGCATAGCCCGTGGCGGCGACAGACAAGCCTATTATCTTCACCTGCATTTCGATCTCAGCAAATCTGATCGCGACAAAATGATCGTGAAGCTCTACACCGGTCAATATTCGCAGGACATCCGCGACATCGACAAGGTCGCAGTCTCAATCAATCTGCTGCTGCGGTCATTCGGGCGAACCCGCACGCTATAGCCGGCAATCGAAGCTTAAGGGACGGCCGATAACACGTGGCCACAAAAAGCCAGCCTCTCACCCTCAATGACTGAAATTGCGGTCAACTTCATACATCCAGTGGCGCAAATGGTCGAGCAGAAGCGCCACATCATATCGCCATTCCAAAGCCAAAAGCTTCAAGTCCATGGAACCTGATTGGAGCCGCAGGTCCAGCGCCTGCTTGAGGTGAGCAAGCTCGTCGGCCGTTGGCGAATGTTGTAGTGAGTGCCTCAGTTTGCGCCCACGGGAAAGGCGCTTGGCAAACAGTTCCAGATCCTCATTCAATTTTGTGGTCGTTTCGGTCATTACGCTATCCTCCGACCCTTAAAATATGTCGTAATACGATATATTTCAATCCGCCTCCGACGCGGCAATTTGGCTAGGATCGGCAAGCCATCGGAACTATATCGGTTCGCCTTAAGGAGAATGCTCCCATCTGAGGACAGCGCCTGCTGCGAGCACGCGATGGAAAGGGACGCTTAGGTTCTGAAACGGCACGAGGAGGACTCTATTCAGATCGTGACTGAAGAGGCGCGCGGCCCACTCCAGCATCCTGACATCGGCGATATCGCGCGAGATCGTTAGCTAAGTGCGCCAACCTCCTCTTGCAGCTCCGCCAACTCAGTCCTTAGCGATCAATCCGTGGAGAATGATATCCACATGCGCTTCGAAAAATGCGTCGACGTCCTGCGGTTTGCGATCCGCGAAGATCATCTGCGATATGCATAACATCACGGCCGACCCTATCACCGTATCCGGAATCTTGATCGCTGGCGCAGCTCGCAGTTCGCCGGCAGCGACGCCCTCTTCAAAAAGCTTTTGCGCCGCGTCCATGAGCGGGACGACGAATTCGTCGTGATGGCGATCCACGACCTGAGGAAACCGGGAGCCCTCGGCAATCACGAAGCGTAGGAGCTCCCTCGTCTTCCGGTCCAATACTAGGCGATCATAGGACATGCGAAGGAAGGCCTTGATCCTCTCCGTATAAGGTCCGCTCAATGTCTTTGCATAGGCGCTGACATCGGCGAACGAAACGGAGAGATGGCGGATCATCTCCTCAAACAGCCGCTCCTTCGTTTCGAAATAGAAATAGATCGTCCCCTTCGTGACACCAACGCGGCTGGCGATGTCCTCGACGCGTGTCGCCACATAGCCGCGCTCGACGAATTCCTCGAAGGCCGCCTCGAGGATTTCCTGGGGCCGTTGTGCTTTCCGCTGCGCCCGCAAACCCGCCTGTTTTCCTGCTGACATGTTACGCCCTCCCTGGCGCGGGATACTTCGACATAATCACTTTCACTGTCATCAACTATTTCATTGACTAATCAGTCAGTCAATAATATTTGACAGCCCACGAACATGAAATCCGCGATCGAGGGGATGAAATGGGTAAATGGGCAATGATCATGGGGTTGGCGCTGACGCTCGCGCTCGCTTCATGCGATCAGAACGAAAAGCAGGTCACGCAGGTGCCGCAGAGCGTCAGAACCGTAGAGACGGCGCTCAGCAGACCCACGGCAAAGACGACCGTCAGCGGCGAAGTGAAGGCGCGGATCGAATCGGAGCTTTCGTTCCGCGTCAGCGGACGGATCATCGAGCGAAATGTCGATGTTGGAGCAAAGGTTAAAGCCGGCGACCTGCTGGCCAAGATAGATCCGCAGGAACAGCAGGCGGATGTGGATGTGGCAACGGCAAGCCTGCAGGCGGCCGAAGCACAGTTGACGCAAGCACAGCTAGCGGACGCACGCCAGGAAAGCCTCTTCAAAAATCAGGTCACCACCCGCGCCGCCTACGATGCCGCCCGGGAGACGCTGCTGACCGCCCAGGGGACCGAGGAGGCAGCCAAGGCTCAGCTTGAAACGGCGAAGGACGCGCTTTCCTACACCGAACTTCGCGCCGATGCGGACGGGATCATCACGGAACGCAATGCCGAGGTCGGCCAGGTGGCGCAGGCGGCGCAGTCCGTCTTCACGCTCGCCCACGATGGTCCGCGCGATGCCGTCTTCAATGTCTTCGAGTCCCTGTTTCTCAAGGAGCAGCCCGACAGGCAGGTCGAGGTCGCTCTGATTTCCAATGCCACCAAGCGGGTGTCGGCAACGGTGCGTGAGATATCGCCGACGATCGATGCCGCCACCGGCACGATAAGGGTCAAGGTCGGGCTGGAAAATGGCGCCGGCATGCCGCTCGGGGCGGCTGTGACCGGAACCTTCAGCATGCCGTCGGCAGAAGCAATCGTCCTTCCATGGGGCGCCATGACATCGGCGGGCGGCCAGCCGGCAGTCTGGGTGGTCGACCCCGCGACAAGCGAGGTCTCCTTACGAAAAGTGCAAGTCGCAGAATATGACACGGGACAGTTCGCGGTCAGAGCCGGGCTCAAGCCCCATGAAATCGTGGTTGCCGAAGGCGGCAAATTCCTGCGCCCGGGCCAGCACGTCGACTTTTCCCAAGAGGCTGCGAAATGAAAAACGTCTTGATTGCAGCATCGCTGCTGCTGGTAACATCCATGCTGACTTCCTGCGACGCGAAGCCCGCGGAGACCGAACAGAAAGTTCGGCCGGTCCTATCCACCCTCATCAAACCAGAGCCTGTCATCAGCCTGAAACTGCCTGGCACGATCGAACCCAGGATCGAAACGGAACTGGGCTTTCGCGTGCTCGGCCGGATCGTCGCGCGTGAGGTCAATGTCGGCGATCTCGTCACAAAGGGACAGGTGGTCGCCGCGATCGATCCCCTTTCACTCGAGCTTGCCGTCCGCAGCGCCCGCGCCGACCTTTCAAACAGCCAGGCGCAATTGACCAATGCTTCGACATCGGAAGACCGCCAGCGCGCCCTTGCCGAATCCCGATCGGGCAGCGAAGCCGCTCTCGAAAGCGCCGAGCAGGCAAAAAAGTCAGCCGCCGCTTCCGTCGCCAAGGCGCAAGCCAATCTGGCGAAAGCGGAAGAACAGCTTGGCTATGCTCAGTTGGAAGCGGAGTTCGATGGCGTGGTGACCGCGACATCAGCGGAGATCGGACAGGTCGTTTCGGCTGGGCAAACTGTCCTGACCGTTGCGCGTCCGGACGTGCGCGAAGCGGTCATCGACATCCCGGAAGCAAGCCTCGACGGCCTGAAGCCGGGTTCACCGTTCGAGATCGCTCTACAGCTTGATCCGACCATAAGGGTTACGGGCATCGTGCGCGAAATTGCGCCCGAAGCCGAGGCGACCACGCGGACGAGACGCACCAAGATAACGCTGACCAATCCACCGGATGCATTCCGCCTGGGCTCGATCATCACGGCAAGCGCGGTCGTCGACAGCGCGCCGACCATTTCCCTCCCATCGACCGCCATTCTCGACAAAGACGGCCAGCCGGGTGTCTGGGTGATCGATCCTGAAAAAGCGACGGTATCTCGCGAGGCAGTAACCCTCGATAGCACCTTTAGCGATCCGGACCGGGTGCGGATCCTCGGCGGCCTCAAGATCGGCGATCGCGTTGCGATAGCCGGCGTTCATCACCTAACCGAAGGCCAGAAGGTCAAACTCACGCAGGAGAATCAACTTTGAAGACCTTCAACCTCTCCGACTGGGCGCTCGAACACCGTTCGATGGTCTGGTATTTCATGATTGTCTTCATTCTCGCCGGCGTGTTTTCCTATATGGGACTCGGCCGCGAAGAAGACCCGTCCTTCACCATCAAGACCATGGTCATCCAGGCGCAATGGCCGGGTGCCTCCGCTGAGGAAGTCACCAAGCAGGTGACCGACCGTATCGAGAAGAAGCTCGAAGAACTCGAGTCCCTCGACTATACCCGCAGCCAAACCGTTGCCGGGCAGACGACCATTTTTGTCAATTTGCTTCCGACGACAAAAGCCAAGAATGTGGAAAGCACCTGGGTTCGCGTCCGCAACATGGTCGCGGACATACAGGGCGATTTCCCGTCGGGCGTGGTAGGCCCATTCTTCAACGACCGCTTCGGCGACGTCTATGGAAATATCTTCGCCTTCACCAGCGACGGCCTCTCGCAAAGGCAGCTTCGCGATCTCGTAGAAGATGCGCGCGCCCGGATTCTCACCGTTCCGAACGTCGGCAAGGTTGATATCATCGGTGCGCAGAACGAAGCGGTCTATCTCGAATTCTCCACCCGCAAGATCGCAGCGCTCGGCATCGACCGCCAGTCGATCATCTCGACACTGCAGGCACAAAACGCCGTCACGCAATCCGGCTTCGTGGAAGCCGGGCCTGAGCGCATCGCGCTTCGCGTCGGTGGCCAGTTCGCTTCGGAGGACAGCCTGCGAGCAATCAACCTTCGCGTCAATGACCGCTTCTTTCCATTGACCGATGTCGCGACGATCAAGCGCGGCTATGTCGATCCGCCATCGGCGCTTTTCCGCTTCAACGGCCAGCCGGCCATCGGCGTGGCGATCGGCATGAAACAGGGCGCCAATCTGCTGGAGTTCGGCAAGGCTTTGGATAAGAAGGTCGACGAGATCGTCGGCGTTTTGCCGGTGGGTGTCGATGTTCATCAGGTTTCCGATCAGCCGGCCGTGGTCGACGAGGCTGTTTCCGGCTTTACGCGCGCCCTTTTCGAAGCAATCGCCATCGTGCTTGCGATCAGCTTCATCAGCCTCGGGCTGAGAGCGGGCCTTGTCGTTGCGATCTCCATTCCGCTCGTTCTTGCCATTACATTCCTGGTGATGAGCTATTCGGGCATTTCGCTGCAGCGCATCTCGCTCGGCGCCCTGATCATCGCGCTCGGCCTGTTGGTCGACGACGCCATGATCGCCGTCGAGATGATGGTGGCACGGCTGGAGGTCGGCGACGACCTGCGCAAGGCGGCGACCTACGTGTATACCTCGACGGCCTTCCCCATGCTGACCGGCACGCTCGTCACCGTCGCGGGCTTCATTCCGATCGGCCTCAACGACAGTGCCGCCGGCGAGTTCACCTTCACTCTTTTCGTCGTGATCGCCGTATCGCTGCTCGTCTCCTGGATTGTCGCGGTTCTCTTCACCCCCCTGCTAGGGGTGACGATCCTGCCCAAAACCATGAAGAAGCATCACGAGAAAAAGGGCTGGTTCGGCTCACTGTTTTCGGGAGCGCTCAGTATTGCGATGCGCTTCCGCTGGGCAACCATCGCTCTCACCATTCTTGCCTTCGGGTTTTCCATCTTCGGCATGGGCTATGTGCAGCAGCAGTTCTTCCCGTCCTCGGACCGCCCGGAATTGATCGTCGACTGGAACCTGCCGCACAACAGCTCGATCACCGAAACGAACCGGCAAATGGCCCAGTTCGAACGGGAAATGCTGGCAAACAATCCGGGCATCGATCATTGGTCCAGTTATATTGGCCAGGGCGCGCCCCGCTTCATCCTTTCCTTCGACGTGCAGACACCAGACGTGACCTTCGGCCAGACGGTCGTCGTGACGAAGGGCCTGGATGTGCGCGACAAGGTGCGGGCGGAGCTTCAGGAATACCTCAAGAAAACCTTCCCTGGTACGGATGCGTTCGTGAAGCTGCTCGATATCGGTCCGCCGGTCGGCAAGCCTGTTCAATACAGGATCAGCGGCCCGGACGTTCAAAAGGTCCGCAGCATAGCGCAGGATTTCGCGGGCATCATGGGTGCCAACCCATTGCTCAACGGCATCAACTTCGACTGGAACGAGCCTGCCCGCGTCATCAAGGTCGACGTCTTGCAGGATAAGGCGCGCCAGCTCGGCGTCTCGTCCGAAGACATCGCGACCGCGCTCAACGGCATCGTCGAAGGATCGAGCAGCACCAAAATCCGCGATGACATCTATCTGATCGATGTGATCGGACGGGCCCAGACGTCGGAACGCGGCTCCATCGAAACGCTGCAGAACCTGCAATTGCCGGCCGCGAACGGGAAGGCGGTTCCTCTGTCGGCCGTCGCGACCTTCCGCTACGAGCTGGAGCAGCCGACCATCTGGCGTCGCTCGCGCACCCCGACGATCACGATCAAGGCAGGCGTGACCGGCGACGTCCAGCCCGCGACCGTCGTCCAGCAACTCGACGCAAAGGTCGAGCAATTCAGGAAGACTCTGCCGGTCGGCTACTCGGTCGTCGTCGGCGGTGCGGTCGAGGAAAGCGCCAAGGCTCAAGGTCCGATCGCCGCTGTCGCACCCATGATGATTTTCGTCATGGCGACAATCCTCATGATCCAGTTGCAGAGCTTCAGCCGGCTGTTCCTTGTCTTTGCGGTCGCCCCCACGGCTCTCATCGGCGTCGTTGCCGCCCTGCTGATGAGCAATGCGCCGCTCGGATTCGTGGCGATATTGGGCGTGCTGGCGCTGATCGGCATCCTGATCCGAAACTCGGTCATTCTCGTCGTACAGATCGAGGATCTCAGAAGATCGGGGGTCAGCGCCTGGCATGCCGTGATCGAGGCGACCGAACACCGCATGCGGCCGATCATGCTGACGGCGGCAGCCGCCACCCTCGCCTTGATCCCCATTTCCCGCGAGGTGTTCTGGGGACCGATGGCCTACGCCATGATGGGCGGCATTGTGGTCGGTACCGTCCTGACGCTGCTGTTCCTGCCCGCTCTCTACGTGACGTGGTTCCGGATACCGAGAGAAACGGCAAAAGAAAAATTGGCATAAGGCGAAGCATCGGACCTGCGCCGGTCTATTCGGCCGGCGCAGGTCCGTGTCTGGGCAGGTCAATTTATGAGGCTCAACATTCAAGACCACGTCGATTGGCTGATCCAGCAGGGTATGGCCTGCAACGATATCGGGCAGCTTGTCGCCGCACTGTGCCGGCGGCTGATCGCAAACGGCTTGCCGATATGGCAGGCGAGCATAGCAATGCCTTCGATCCATCCCGTCTACCGTGGCGTCTCGGCAAGCTTTACGAGGGGCGCGGAGGCCGTCACCGAAAATGACGAATATGGGAGCGCCAACGAGGAGAGCTTCGCGCGCACATCGATCTTTCATTTGTTGGAGACGGGCATGCTCTTCGGCAGGTGGCAAATCTCGCGTGGCGAAGGTGTCGAGCTCTATCCTGATCTGGCCGAGCTGCTGCGAAAAGGCGGGACCGACCATGTCGTCAACCTTGTCGCCTTTCCCACAGAAGTTGCCCTGCGCGGCATGGCCTTCTCGGTGACCACCGATTGTGCCACCGGATTCTCCGATGCACATCTTGAAACCTTGAAGGCATTGCTGCCAAGCCTCGGGCTCACCTGTTACCGCATGGCCGCGACCAAGACGGCGACGGACATGCTGGCAGTCTATACCGGAGCAAAAACCAGCGTGCATATCTTGGGCGGCGAAACACAAAGGGGAGCAGGTGGCGCGCTTCACGCGGCAATCCTGTTGGCCGACCTCAGCAACTTCACCGCCCTCACGGAATGGCATTCGCGCGACGAGATCGTCGCCATTCTCAACCAGCGCTTCGAACTGGTCGGGCAAAATGTCGAGGAACACAATGGCGAGATACTGAAGTTCATGGGAGATAGCATTCTTGCAATCTTTCCCGCCGATATCGAAAGCCCCAACGAGGCGTGCCGGAACGCCATCGCGTCCGCCCGGCATATTCTTGCGGCAAACGCAGCCCTGAACGATGACCGCGCCCGCCGGTCCGGTCCGCCGGTCGACATCGATGTGGTATTGCATCTCGGCGAAGTTTTCTACGGCAATATCGGCGCGCGCGGCCGACTGGATTTCACGGTGATTGGCCCGGCGGTCAACGAGACATCGAGGCTCGAAAAGCTCTGCGACCAACTGCAGGAACATCTCCTGCTTTCCGAAAGCTTCGCGGCGGCCTGCGGCCTTGCATGCGAGCGATTGGGAGATTTCAAATTGCGCGGAGTTTCAAAACTGGCGGCCGTGTTCAAGCTCGCTTGACGATCGCATCATGCATTGCGCCACGACGAGCATAGGAATTGACTTCAATTGTTGAAGTGAACGACGACACCAAACTTGACCATGCCTGCCAGCTCCTCGGCGTCCCAGTTGGTAAGTCGCACGCACCCGTGCGACTGCCCCTTGTCGATGAGTTCCGGATCGGGCGTTCCATGGATTCCGTAGGTGGGCTTGTCCAGATCGATCCATACGCTGCCGACCGGCCCATTCGGCCCCTTCGGTATGGTCAGGATCTTCGTATTCTTACCCTGCTTGAAGTTAAGCTTCGGATTGTAGCGATAGACCGGCATCCTTGCGACGCCTTTCACCTTGTGGGTCCCTGAAGGCGAGGGATTGTCTTCGCTGCCGATCGTCGCTGGATAGACCGCGAGCAGCGCGCCGCTTTCATCATAGGCTACGACCTGGCTGGTCTTCTTGTTGACCTCGATGCGCTTGGCACGGCCCTCCTTCGGCGCACCGGGCGCCACGACCAAAACCGTCTTGCCGGGAGCAAAGTCCGAGCCCTGATTGAGCTTGTTCAGCAGGCCAGTAGCCATATGGAACCGTTCCGACAGCCGCTCCGCCACGCTGGTATATCCCATGCTCGGCATCTTCGCTTTTTCACCGTAATCGTCGGGAATGTGGTCGACGAGTCCGATGGCATCCTCTGGCGTGATAAGGTAGCTCTGGGTGATCGGTGCGTCTGTCTCGAGGCGCGCGATCACTTCGGGGTCGAGCTTTTCGTCGACAGGAAGGTGGTTCATCGCCTGGAATGCCGCTATGGCGTGGCTGACATTGTCTCCATAAAAGCCATCGATCACGCCGGGAGACGAGCCAGCTCGGTCGAGCAGCACCTGAAGCCGGATGATCGCGGGATCCGGCTCTTTTGAAGCCTTGGCGGTGTGCTTCGGTGCGACAGTTGTAAGGGACGCTGTGTTGATCGCCTCAGGACCGAGCTCTTGCGCGGCTGCACCGCCGAATGCGGGCATGAGCGTGAGAATTGCGATCACAGCATAGATTTTCATGGAACATCAAATGGTCAAAAGCGGATCTTGTTCCAATCGTGCGCCGCAACGTGTTCCGAAGGTTTCGGTTGCGACGATCTCCGGGGCGCGGCCGGAAACCTCCCGTTACTTACATCCATCAAAATTTCTAATTGAGATTGCAGCCGGAAGATGGTCCTATGCGGTCCGCGTAGCTGACTGCCCTCGCCCTCCTTCCGATTTTTGACCGAGCGGCCCATGTCGATTTCAGATGCGATCTACCATCCCTTCGAGAAGCTGATCCGGCCCCTCGATATCCCCTACCGGCCCTTGCCGTCGAAGGGGCCAGTCGCCGTTCTCTTACACTTCATTGCGATGTTTCGCGGCATCTTGATCACGCTCGTTCTCTGCACCATGGCCATTGAGGTCATGAGTCTGACGATGGTCTGGGGCCTGTCAGTTATCGTCGACGGCGTCACGCAACAGGGTGCTGCCACTTTCCTGCACAACGACCGGATGCTGCTGATCTTCCTTGGCCTAATGCTTTTCCCCTGCATCCCAATTGGCTCTTTCCTCGTCAATACGCTGAACTCGCATACGCTTGGCATCGGCATGCCGGCCGCGATTCAATGGCAGGGCCACAGGGCTGTGGAGCGGCAGGATCTCGCCTTCTTCCACGATCTCTATGCCGGCCAGGTTGCCTCGCGCCTGCAGCAGGTAGCGTCGGCTGTGCAGCAGCAGATCATTTCAGCCTTCCAGTCCATCCCGCGCTTCATCATGCAGATGGTCGGCTCCGTCATCCTTCTAAGCGCGCTCTCCTGGCAGCTTGCCCTTCCGACCATCGTCTGGATCACACTTAACGTCCTGCTCGCCGTTAGGATGGCGCCCGTCTTCACTGAGGTTCACGCCGCTCCGCCAAGCGCCGCAGCCTAGTTTCCGGCGCCATCACCGATGTCTACGCCAATATGCAGATGGTCAAGCAATTTGCTGCCGAAGACAGCGAGGCGGACGCTATCCGCAGCATAATCGGCGAGGCCATCGACGCGCAGCAAGGTGAGCAGCGCATCTATCGCACCTCGGAGGTCATCGTTGTTGTTCTCAACATGATGCACTGGCTGGCAATCTTGGCGATCGGCTTCACCGGGCTCGTTGATGGCTTCGTCACGATCGGCGAATTCACTGCCGCCGTTTATGTTCTCAACCGCTTCTCCGGTCACACCTTTACCTTTCTGCAGATGGGCCAGCAGATCTTCCAGGCGATAGGCACCATCAAGGACGCCATGCCGGTAATGACGACGCCACCCACCATAATCGATCGACCAGACGCGGCCGACCTGAAGGTCAGCGGCGGAGAAATCCGTTTCGAAGGCGTGCGCTTCGCCTATAAGTCCGGCAAGCAGGTGATCAATGAGCTGTCGCTGACGGTCTGGCCCGGCGAAAAGGTTGGCCTGGTCGGCCTTTCAGGAGCCGGCAAGACGACCCTGGTCAGCCTACTACTGCGCTTCTACGAGATAGGGGACGGCGCGATCTTGATCGACGGGCAGGACATCCGGCGGGTGACGCAGGCGAGCCTTCGCCGCAATATCGGGGTCATCGCGCAGGACGTAGCGTTGCTGCATCGTTCGGTCGGCGACAATATCCGTTACGGACGGCCGGAGGCGACGCAGGACGAGATCGAACAGGTGGCGACGATGGCAAGTGCCGATGCCTTCATTGCCGATCTTGCGGACAGTGAGGGCCGCAAGGGCTACGACGCCTTTGTCGGCGACCGCGGCATCAAGCTTTCCGGCGGGCAGCGCCAGCGTGTCGCCATCGCGCGCGTTCTGTTGAAGAATGCGCCAATTCTGGTGCTGGACGAGGCGACCTCTGCCCTCGATAGCGAATCCGAGGCCGCTATTCAGGAAAAGCTCGACCTTGTGATGAAGGGAAGGACGGTGATTGCCATCGCACACCGCCTTTCAACCATTGCAAGGATGGACCGGATCGTCGTGCTCGATAAGGGGAGCATTGTAGAAGAAGGCAGGCCCGATGAACTGGTCGAACAGGATGGGCTATTTGCCCGCCTGTGGAAGCGTCAGACCGGTGGCTTTATTCCTGATGAGATCAATTAGCCCTTGCCGGGATCATCGACGAGCCGACGCTACCTTTGAAAATGCCGGGCACCTCGATCATTTTGCCGCGCAGGGCTGGAGAAAGACGGTTTGCCTCATATTTCAGCAGGGAATGGAAAACGAAGAGCGAAGGGAGTCATGCAATGGCAAAGAACACGATCTGCCTGTGGTACGACAAAGACGCGGAGGCTGCCGCCCGCTTCTACGCCGAGACTTTTCCCGACAGTGCAGTCAGTGCCATCATTCGTGCGCCTGGAAACTATCCTGAGGGTAAAGAGGGGGACGTCCTGGTTGTCGAATTCACGGTTGCGGGTATTGCTTGTATCGGTCTGAACGGTGGTCCCGCGATCACGCACAACGAGGCTTTCTCATTTCAGATCGCAACGGACGATCAGGAGGAAACCGATCGCTACTGGAACGCCATTGTCGGCAATGGCGGCCGCGAAAGTGCCTGTGGCTGGTGCAAGGACAAATGGGGTGTCTCCTGGCAGATCACGCCGCGCGTATTGACGGAAGCGCTCGCCATGGGCGGTGATCCGGCAAAGCGCGCTTTCGATGCGATGATGACCATGAAGAAGATCGACGTCGCCGCGATCGAAGCGGCGCGGCGCGGCTGAGACACCAATGGAAGAAATTTTTCGGCAGAGCACGCCGCTTTTGGCAAACAGCAAACCACCCGCTGCGGCATCCAAAAAAATTTCGACGTGCACGACAAAATGGCCGGATTCAGCGTTACGGTGTGTATTCCGGATGCACGGTGCGTTTCGGATGAGATCAGAGGAAGACATGATGAAAAAGCTGCTTATCATAGCCCTCACTTCCGTAGGGGCATTACTCGCAATTGCTTCTACAGCCAACGCAGCTCAAGGCTGCGGCGCCGGATATCACCGCGGTCCCTACGGCCATTGCCGTCCGAACGTCGCCACCGGCGGCACGGTTGTTGTCGTGCCCGGAGGTCCGAGGGTCGGCGTTTACTATCATGGACGCGGCTACTGGGATGGCCGCCGTTATTGGGTGCATCGCGAGCGGTGGCACGGCGGTTGGCGCTACTATTAATGGCAGCTTACTGGGTCGGTTAATCGACCGGCCCAGTCACTGAAAAGAGTGGTGTTCGCCGGACTGCCCTAATCAGCGGCATGATTCTCGACCCGTTTGTCAGGCTTCCGATCCGCGCGCATATATTTGCAATCCTTTTGAAATCCCCGCCGGAGCTCGGCATTACGCTTCATCGAGTGCCTGACCGAGGTCGGCGATGAGATCGTCAGGATGCTCTATGCCGATCGAAAGACGGATCGTCGATTCCAGCACTCCGATGCGCTGACGCACTTCGGCCGGCACGCCCGAATGCGTCATCGTCGCAGGATGGGAGGCCAGCGATTCCGTCCCGCCTAGGCTCACGGCGAGTTTGAAGACTTGCAATGCGTTCAGAAACTTGAACGAGGCAGGTTGGCCTCTTTTGATATCGAAGGAGAACGTCGAGCCGGCGCCGCTGCATTGGGCTGCGAAGGTGCGGCCTATGGCCGAGCTCGCATCGGCATAAGACAAATAATGAATTTGCTCGACCTTTGCATGGTTGCGCAGGAAATCCGCCACGGCCGTTGCATTGCTGTTTGCGCGTTCCATGCGGATCTGCAGCGTCTCCAAAGACCGGCCCAGCATCCAGCATGAATGCGGATCGAGCTGGGTGCCGATCGAGCCTCTAAGGGCCTTCACTTGGGCAACAATCGCCTTTTTGCCGAGCACGGCGCCCGCGATGAGGTCCGAATGGCCGCCGACATACTTCGTCAGCGAGTAAAGCGAGATGTCCGCACCATGTTCGATCGGCCGCTGGAAGACCGGGCCGAGAAGCGTATTGTCGCACACGAAGATCGGCCGGTGCCTCTGCCTCTCCCCTATCGCATCCGCTACGCGTCTGATCATCGCAATGTCGACGAGAGTGTTGGTAGGATTGGCGGGCGTCTCGATGAGAATGACGGAAACGCGTCCCTTGGCCATTGCTTCCTCCGCCACGGCCCAGACAGACGCTTCGTCGATACCGTCAGCAAATCCTGCCGCTGAGACGCCGAGATTGAGGAACGTCTTTGCAAGCAAGGTTTCCGTGCCGCCATAGAGCGGCTGCGAGTGGAGAATGGCGTCACCGGGGCGGACGAATGTCAGCAGGGTGGTGGCGATGGCCGACATGCCGGAAGAGAACACGGCGCCACTTTCCGTGCCTTCATAAACCGCGAGACGATCCTCGACGATCTCGCTGTTAGGATGATTGAAGCGCGAATAGACGAGACCTGCGCCTCTTCCCTCCGGCGGCACCTTCCGACCGGAGACGTAATCGAAGAAGTCGCGGCCATCCTCGGCGGACTTGAAGACGAAGGTCGATGTCAGGAAGACAGGCGGCTTCACGGCCCCCTCGGAGAGTTCGGGATCGTAGCCGTAATTGAGCATCAGGGTTTCCGGATGCAGGATCTGATTTCCCACGCGGGTTTTCGATGGATGCGGCGCGGTCATGGTGCGTCTCCTTGCTCAAAGACACGGGCTCGGATCGCGGACCAAGACAATCCAAGCAACCTATCAGTGATATTTGGAGCGGCGATGCCGCATGAAAAGACCAGCGCTTCTACGCCAAGAGGATGACGTGGCGAGGATCGGAGGCGGATGTCGAATGGGAACGTCCGGACCGCGCGATGCCGCATGGCGGAGGTGGCGCATAGATCGGCTGGTTTCCAATCTTGCCGAACACCGATTTTTGACATGGGTGAACCGCAAAGATTCGGGTAGGATGGGCTGGCATTCTCGCTCAAGAAGGAACTGGTATGACGGATCGCAAAATCTCAGCAAAGTTGCTGGCGGCGGCTATTCTGGTGGTCGCGAACCAAGGACTTGCTTTCGCACAGATGCCGCCCCAACAGCCGGATGCGAAAGCCTTCAAATTAGGCAAGCTCGACATTGTCGCCCTGCACGACGCACAGTTTGTCCAACCGAATAACGGCAAGATATTTGGTCTTGACCATAGCCCGACCGAGGTCGCGGATCTGCTGAAGGCGGCGGGGGCACCGACCGATACGGTGACCCTTAGCGTCGACGCTCTATTGGTGAAGTCGGACCCGCATCTCATCCTGATCGATACCGGCGCCGGCGGCGCACTTCAGGGCAGCCTGGCAAAAGCCGGCTATCGCGCGGATGCCGTCGATGAAATCCTGATCACCCATTCTCATCCCGATCACGTCGGCGGACTGGTTTCGAACGGAAAGCTCGCCTTTCCAAATGCCACGATTCGCATGTCGGAGGTGGAGTGGTCCTATGCCAAGGCAAATGAAACGCTGGCCGACGTCGTCAAGGTCATCAAAGACCATGTTAAGACGTTCAAGCCTGGCGGTCAGGTTCTTCCCGGTATCACATCCGTTGCCATGAGCGGGCACACCCCTGGCCATGTCGGCTACCAGATCACATCCGGAAAGGAGAAGCTGTTCGATATTGGCGACACCGTTCACAGCTCCATCATTTCGCTCGCCAAACCGAACTGGGCGTTATCGTTCGACGGCGACAAGCCGGAAGCCGAGCAGAATCGCGTGAAAACGCTGACCGCGCTCGCCAAAGATCACGAGAGGATTTTCGCGCCGCACTTCCCGTTCCCCGGCGTGGGCTATATCGCGGCAGAAGGCGATCACTTTAAGTGGACTCCGGATGACAAGTCCGAGTAGTTCGAGGAATATGTTCGGAGCATGCAAGGGCGCCGATTGGCGCCCTTTTGGTTAGCCCGCACCATTATTCGGTTTGATTGGGGGGCGGAGGCGGAAAGGCCCTTGATTGGCTCGTCTTGCGCTTGATGCGGTGCCTGCTGATGATTAAGTCAATGACGACGTGGGGTGAATTTCAGCAGCTCGTCTCATGACTTGTTCGAAGACCCGGGAAAGAATACGAGCACGTGACGACCAGCATCAGACATATCGCCAAACTCGCGGGAACATCGGTCTCGTCGGTATCGCGCGTGCTCAACAACAGCGGTTATGCCTCGCCGGAACTCAGAGACCGCGTGGAAGCGGCTATTCGTGCGCTGAACTACACGCCGAGCAAAGGCGCGCGCATGCTGCGGGGTGCACCGAGCCGGATGATCGGGCTGATGCTGCCGTCGATCGACGTGCCGTTCTTCGGGATTCTCGCCCACGCCATCGAACAGGAATTGTTCCAGCGCGGCTATCAGACGCTGATCTGCAGCACGGCGGAAAACATAGATCACGAGGCGCGCTATATGTCGATGCTGCTAGCCCAGCGCGTCGACGGCGTCATCGTGGCAAGTGCCTTCGGCAGCATCGAGCATTTCGAGGTCCTGCGGGAGGCCCATATTCCGATGGTCGCCATCGACCGCGAACTGAGCGGCATTGCCGATGACGCGGTCATGGCCGATCATGAGGAAGGCGGACGCCTAATGGCGCGTCACCTGATCGACCTCGGCCACCGGTCGATCGCCATCGTCGGCGCGCCGGCCCATAGCCAGCCCGTTCAGCTTCGCCTCCAAGGTATTTCGGCGGAAATGGCGAAACACGGGATTGCGCCAGCCGTCGTAACCATGGCCGAGGAGCACAGCTTCGCGGCGACCTACCCGTTGGCGCGGGATCTACTGGCGGCGCATCCGGAAATCACCGCGATCATCGGCACGAGCGATATTTCAGCGATTGCGGCGATCCATGCCGTCCAGGATCGCGGTTTTTCCGTTCCGGGCGATTATTCGGTGATCGGTTTCGACGACCTGCCGGAGGCAGCCTATGTCTTTCCCCGGCTAACGACGGTCGCGCAGCCGATCCGCGATGTCGGGCAGCGGGCGGCACAGCGGCTGGAAACGCTGATCGCGGAACACCATGCAGGGCACGAACCGCGACTAGGCGCCGTGGTGAAAGTGCCGGTTACCCTCATCCAGAGGGACTCGACGGGACCCGTCCGCGGCTGAAGCGGAGCGGGTCATGGCGTGCCCGCCCCTAAGCTAGAGCCGGACGATGACCTTGATCTCGCCTGGCAATGGCGCGCTGCCAACGACCTCCGCGACCTCTTCAAGACCGATGGTCTTGGTCACCAGCATATCCAGCTCCAGTGCCCCGCTCGCAACCAAAGCCGCAGCCCGCGAATGGGTGAAAGGATTGAGATAGGCCGGTCTTATATCCACTTCGTTGACCAGCAGATCGAAGGGCAGGACAGGCACCTCGACACCTCTAGGCGTCACCCCGAAAAGCACGAAGTTGCCGCCGCGCCTTGCCATCCGCAGACCGGTCTGCAAGGTCTCGGGAACACCGGCGCACTCGATGACGACATCCGCGCCACCGTGGGTGACGTCTCGAACAGCCGCGACGGCGTCCGAAGCGGTCGGGTCGAAGGCATGCGTCGCGCCCAGGCGGAGGGCAGTCTGCCGTCTCGAGAGCTGCCGCGTGATCAAAATCACCTGGCTTGCCCCAGCCTGGCGGGCCAATTGCACCATAAGCAGACCGATCACCCCGCCTCCGAGGATAGCTACGCTCTCGCCTGGACGGATCTCCGCCTTGTGGATCGCATGAAGGCAGCAGGCAAGCGGCTCACAGAAAGCGCCGTGCACGGGATTGAGACCGGCCGGCAGCGTGAAAGCCTGCCGATACGGCACCGCCACATATTCGGCAAAACCGCCATCTCGCGTCACCCCGATCGCAGTCAGGCCCTCGCATAAATTCACCCGCCCGCGTGTGCAAGCATGACACCGGCCACAGGCGATATTGGGATCTGCGGTCACGAGTTCGCCGCCGGTAAAACCCGCAACCTCATCGCCGACCGCTTCCACGATGCCGCAGAATTCATGGCCCATCGTGACCGGAATCGCCGTCGGATACTCGCCTTTATACATGTGACGATCGGAGCCGCAGATGCCGGCGGCCAGGACACGGACCAGCAATTCGTCAGGCCGGGCAACCGGCTTCTCGACGCTGCGCATCGTCATGAACCCGATCGACTCGAAGCGGACAGCTTTCATTCCTCTCCTCCTCACTCATGCTTCCATATCGCAGGCCCCGGAAGGTCCTGCCCGAACGATCATCCCATGACGTTGCCGCCATCGACATTGTAGCACTGCGCGACGATGTATGCCGCATCCGGTCCGGCTAGGAAGGCCGCCATCGCAGCCTGCTCCTCGGCAGTGCCAAATCGTCCGGCCGGGACGGCGGCAGCGACGCGGCGCTTCACCTCGCCAGGCTGCAAACCTTCGCGACTCCCGAGTTTGGCGTCGACGACATCCCACATCGGCGTGTCGACCACGCCGGGAGCGATGGCGTTCACGTTGATGCCGTAACGGATCAGTTCCAGCGCGCAGCTTTGCGTGATGCTGATGACGGCCGCTTTGGAGGCGCAATAGGCGACGGCCGGCCCCTCGCCCCGGCGGCCGGCTTGGGACGAGAAGTTGATGATGCGTCCGCCCTCGCCTCTCTCCACCATATGGCGGGCAACGGCCTGCGTCATGAAAATCACGCCTTCGATATTGACCTGGAAGACCCTGGCCGTGCGCTCGCGCGATATCTCCAGAATGGATTGGACTTCGTAGATGCCAGCGGCGTTCACCAGGATGTCGATCTGGCCGGCGGCCTCCAGCGAAAAGCGCACGGCAGCGTCGATGCTTTCCTGGCTGGTCACGTCGAGCGCCACGGCGCGGGCGTCGGGGCCGATCGCCTTCGCGACACCTGTGCATCGTTCACCATCCAGATCCGCCACGATGACCTTCGCGCCCTCCGCCGCGAAGCGTTCACACACAGCCTTGCCGATACCGCTCGCGCCCCCCGTGACCAACGCCACCTTTCCGGAAAGTCGAGATGTCTGCACAGAGGTCATAGCGTCAACTCCTTGATCGTCCTGACGCCTCCGATGGCTGATGCGGCCGATATTTCGCCTAGCTTCATGTCTGCTCCTCCCCTGCTTGGATCATGATTGGGCCGCCTTCTCCTTCATGTCCTCCAGAAGGACTTCCATGCCGGGAATGCCGTCCGTGGCCGTCGCGCCGGCCAGGCAATGCGCGGCCGCACCATGGGCGACGGCGCAGATATGCTCGACAGGCCAGTTCTCGTGCAGGCCGTAGAGCACGGCGGCGCAGAAGGCATCTCCCGCGCCGACGGTACTGACGATATCATGCGGGTCGACAGGCCGCGAACGCGTGACGATCGGCGAGGCGCCGGGCGCAAACCAGCAACAGATTTCCGGCGCATGGATGATCGCCGCTTTACCGACACCAGCCGCAAGCAGGCGTTCGCCCGCCTCTAAAAGTCCGGCCTCAAACAGATCGCCCTTCGCATTGCGAACGGTGACGCCAGTTGCCCGGCCGGCCTCTATCTCGTTGATGATCAGGAAATCGCAGAAGGGCAGCGCAACACCCACCTTGGCGGCGAATTCCGGATCTTCGCTCGATACGAAATCCACGCAGGTCGTAAGCCCTGCGCGCCGCGCGGATTCCAACAGGCGCGATGCCCCCGAACGGCCCTCGGGACCGATCCGGTCGAGCCCCGGCAACAGCATCAGATAGCCGAGATAGAAGAGCCGGTAACCGGCCTTGGCGAAGATCTCAGGCGAGACATGCGCATCGGTGAGCGCATCGTTGGCGCCGCCATGATAGAAGAAGGTGCGGTTCTGGCCCGGCACGTTCATGACATGCGTGTGCGCCGTCACTCGATCGGCGAGCGCCAGAAGTCCCCCGGCATCGATGCCGGCATCCGCAAGACGGGCCTTGACGATCTCTCCGTCCTGATCGGCGCCGATGCACCCGGCGGCCGCCAGCTTTCCGGGAAATCCGAGCGAGGCGAGGTCGGTAACGACATTCGCCGCCCCGCCGCCAACACCCAGATCCTGATGCAGGATATAGGCGAGATTGCCCTGGTCCGGCCAATAGGACAGGGTGTGGACGCGATCGATAATGAAATTTCCCGCGCAGACGATGCCGCCCTGCTCGTGGCTATCGCGATGGTGGACCACCTCCCCGGCTCGCATCAGCCGCCTCCTTCATTCCATAGGGGTCTAAGAGGCGGCTCGTCTTCCTCGATCGCCGCAAAGCGCCCGATCGGCTCAAGAAAGAAATTGTCGCTTTTATCGTCGTTGACCTGGCTGACCTCGCCGACAAGGACGGGTCCGCGGCCTTTCCTGCCGTAGAAGCGATGATAAAGCCCGGTGCGGATCGTCACGCTCTGGCCAGGCGCAAGCACCAGCGGCTCCCAAGCGGCAAGCGTACGCGGCAGTCCATCGACCGGAACCGTCACATCATCCTTTGTTGCATTGCCATCGGCATCGGCCGCGGCGAATTCGATGACGAGATCGCCGCCGGCGCGATTGATGATGTCTTCCATCTTCGCGGCGTGACGATGCGTCGGCGTAAGCTGGCCCTCCTCGACGAAGAGCAGCTTTTCGGCATAGGTGCGCTCGCCATCGAGGCCGACAATGCCGTTGCGCAGGCAGAACAGCACGAGACCGCATTCGGCGAACCGGCTCGAGCCGAAATCGGTGACATCCCAACCGAGCTGATGGGCGCGCAGATAGTTTGCGGCCTCCGGACGAGAGGCAAACTCCGTCGCCGTCCAATGTCCCCACTCCGGCAGGGACCAATGGCAGCGTTCGAGGGTGTCGCTCGCGCGCCGCAGCGCGGCGTTGATTTCGGAGCGCTTCATCGGACCCTCGCTCCGTCATAGTCGACCGACACGACGGCATCCTCACGGCCGGATTTGAGGGCGGCCGTCAATACCGCATGATGGGCCTCCGCCTCGGTCGGCGTGGCACAGCCAAAACCATTCGCATTTCCGCCCGCAAGCTCGTCGACGAAGGCCGCCCACATCTGCTGTATGGCATCGGCAAAGCCGAATTCGAAGATCTTGCCGGTGATCGCCGGAAACAGCGAACCATATCCGAGATCCTCGGTGCTCCAGGCCTGCGGCCCGCCATTATAGTCCATCCACTGCCATTGGCGCGGCGACTTGGTGCTGAAGAATGCGCTCTTCTTCATACCGAGAATGCGAATGTACCAGGTGTTGGATTCGCCGGGCGCGATGCGCCAGGTTTTCAGTACCATCGGGAAATCCTGATCCGCCGTCCGCACGCGGCTGCTGATCGTCGCATTGTCCCAGGTGGTGCAGGGCAGCATGCCGCCCTTGCCGTCAGGTCGCTCGGTGACCTTCTTGACCAGTTGCGCATGCAGGGTAGCCGGGCGCCAGCCGAGGCGCAGCGGCACGTGCAGCACATGCATGCCGAGATCGCCCATGCAGCCATATTCGCCGTTGATATCGGCCATGCGCTTCCAGTTGATCGGCTTTTGCCGGTCGATATCCGAGGAATGCAGGAAACCCGCCTCGACTTCGAGGATGTCCCCCATCTCGCCGCTTTTTGCGAGCGCGATGACCTTCTGCGCGCCGGGGAAGAACGGCATCTCCGACGAGCAGCGAACCAGGAGATCGGGATGCTTGGCGAGTTCAGCCATGATCTCCCGGTTCTGGGCGGCATCCATGCCGAACGGCTTTTCGCCGAGAAGATGCTTCCCTGCCTTCAGGACATCGATGTAAAATTGCTGGTGCAGCACATGCGGGACAGCGCAATAGATGGCATCAACTTCGGGATTGGCCAGAAGCTCCCCATAGTCGGCGGTGAATTGCCGAACCGTCGGCACATTATCCCTGAACCAGTCGAGCAGCGTCGTGTTGGTATCGCAGACAGCGATGATTTCCGGGCGCGCCTTCACATCGACCAAATGCAGCCAACGCGCCGCAGCACTCGCGAACTCGCGCCCCATCAGACCGCAGCCGATGACGCCGAAGCGGAATATTTTCGTCATGACATGTCCTCCCTACGAACGCATTCAGGCGAGGTACCCGGAGGCTTGTTCGATCGATGCCTTGTCATGGACGATTGCCATCAAAGCTCGCGTCATACCGCCGGGATTGTTATGCTGAATGACGTTGCGGCCATAGACGATGCCGCGCGCGCCCTGCTCCATCAACTGCTTTGTGCGGGTCAGAATTTCCTGATCCGAAACGCGGCCACCGCCGCGCACCAGCACAGGGAGCCCTTGGGCGATCTCTACGACGCGGTGATATTCATCGACATTGTCGCATGGGTCGGCCTTGATAATGTCGGCGCCGAGTTCGGCCGCCTGACGCACCAGCGGCAGGATCTTGTCGATCGCGCCATCGACCATGTAGGCGCCCTTGGAATTATCCTGCATGACCAGGGGTTCGACCATCAGCGGCATGCCATAGATCTCGCATTCGCGCTTCAGGCTGTTCACGTTGCGCACGCAGGCGCGATAGACTTCCGGCTGGTCCGGCAGCATCAGGAGATTGACGACGACGCAGGCAGCATCCAGCGCTATGGCCTGTTCGACGGCCCGGTCGATCATTTCCGAAAAAAGCGCCGAAGGCAGCGGGTTGCCGTAGACATTGGCAATATCGGTGCGCAGCACCAATGCAGGACGATGCTTGCCGGGGATCGCCTGCAGCAAAGGCGCCGTGCCTGGCGGAAGCTGAATGGCATCCGGTGCGGCATCGGCGATCACTTTGATGGCCGTCTTCATGTTCTCGATGCCAGCGAGAAAAGTCCGCTCGTTGAACATGCCGTGATCGATGGCAACGTCGAAGCAATTTCCAGACACGCCAAAAAGGCGATTGAGCCGTGCGGTTTTCATTCGGTTCCTCCCTTATGGTAACGTTTCCATGTAAAAAGTAACTGCATTGGAACGACGAGTCAACGAATGTGGTAACGTTTCCATACACGGCTCATAAAAACGAGACAGGCCCCTTACAGGCCGACGAAAGATGATCTTCGCGGATCGTGCCGCACGCGTCGGAAGCAGGAAAAGGAGTCTATCGCCGGCTAGAGCAATTCCAGGAAAAATGCGAAGCGGTTTTCCGTCCGGAATTGCGTAAAAACAAAGAAATAGAGCGGGAAAGCGATTCAGTGAAACGCAGAACCGCTTTAGTGTTCGAAGCGGCGCATGAGATGCCGCTTAAATTCCGAGACTGGGTCCGGCGGCGTTTAGCAGGACTGGCAGCAGGATCATGCCATCGAGGCCGCAGACTTAACTGGCCTTTGACATCTCGCCCGGCCGCGATGCGACCTGCACATTGTTGCGACCGTTTCTCTTTGCGCTGTAAAGGGCAGCGTCGGCCGCGGCAACAATTTCTGCCGGCGCTTTGCAGGCATGGTTTGCCACGGCGAGGCCAAAGCTGGCCGTCAGCCGTAGCGATGGCCCCGCATGCGTTTCGATCGAAAGTTCCTGAATGGAACGCCTTAAGTTTTCTGCGCGCTCGATCGCCTGCTGCTGCGAGCAGTCTTCCAAAACAATAACGAACTCCTCCCCGCCATACCGTGCAATCAGGCTGTTGGCGTGCCAGGGCAAGCTGGCCAGCACGTTGGCGACGGCGGCAAGAGCTCTGTCGCCAACCAGATGGCCGAAGGTATCATTGACGGATTTGAAGTGATCGACGTCGATCATAACAACCGCGAGAACAGGGGCGGCTCTTCTGCTCAAGGCCGCCGTGAGATAGTTCTCGAAGGTCCGCCGGTTTGCGAGACCGGTCAACGAATCCTGTTCCGCCAAACCATGCAGAATGGCATTGGTTCGGTGCAGATCGTCGGAGACCTGTCCGTAGGCAACGATTGCCGCATCGATCATTGCCAGCTCGGCAAGGAGCGGAACGCGCTTTAGCCCGACGACCTGCTCGTGCTTTCCAATTCGCTCCAGATTATCGATCGCGGCAACGATAGGCGCCGTAAGATGATGTCTGGCTGCGATCAGCAAGGCAGTGGCAAAGAGGCTGGGAACGAGCAGGATCAAAATCCATCCAATCTGCATATGACCCGCGCTGCGCTGGATTTCACGTGCGAGATCGTCAGCGACGACGGCCGCATCGCCGCTTAACTGCGAGGCCATCGCATCGATGGTGTGCATGGCTCGGTCGTAAGCCTGTGTCGTTAGCCTGTCGGCGTCGTCAGCATCCGTCGTATCCGTGGGGGACGATGATGTCTTGCTTTCGCGCAGGTCGCGGGCCTGCTGGCGAAGTTTGGCGATTATCTTGGTTTCCTCGGCAACTTGCCGTGCCCCTTCGACAAGACGGGCATTTTGATCGAACGAGAACCCCTGCGCGAGCGCCTGGATCTGCAATTGGATCTGCCGCTCCAATCTGCGGTCCTTCGCAAGATAGATGGAGCGCAGGAGAGAGGATAGACGTTCAATTTTTACGGCGTTCCGGGTCTGCGTCAGGATGAGCGGAATTTGCGTATCACGGGTAAAGTTCGCCTGGGTCTCAATTCTATTCAGCAGGACGAGCGAAATCCCGGCGGCGACCAGCGAGTAGCCGACGACGCCGAGGAGAACCAGGCGACCAACAAAGCTGAGCGAGAGTCGGCGCCTTCTCGACCCGTTGATGTCATCCATGCCGTGGCTCAATAAATGCTGAAGGGGAAGTAGACATCGTTGATGCGGTCATAGACGCCGTTGAGCTTGATTTGCTTCAAGGCGTCGTTCACCTTCTGGATGAGAGCGACATTTCCCTTTTTTGCAGTGATATGCGCCGAGCTCTGCAGAAAGTCGGTGGAAATCGGATCGCCGACATAGCCGTAGCGCGCACCTTCCGGCGTCTGCAGAAAGCTGAGAAGCTCGATGGCATCGCCAATCAAAAGGTCCGCCTGATTATCCAGAAGCAAGTGCTGGGCAGCCGGCTGGTCTTTCGCCAGCACGGCCTTGCTGCCGACGTAGGCCTTTTGCAGATATTCCGCCTGAATGGTTCCCGTTGCCGCCGCAATGCGAACGCCTGCCAGTGCCGCCGGCGCACTATCCTGAAACTTTTCCGAGTCGCCTATCAGCACTGAATGAGAGCGGTAGTAGGGTTCGGAGAACTCCATTTTCTGGGCACGCTCTTCGGTAAAAGCCATGCTGGCGACGATGAGATCGTATTTGTCATCCGCCAAACCCTGAATGATCTCGGTCCACGGCACGGCGACCAGCGAGCATTCGGTCTTCATCTGCTGGCAAAGTGCCTTGGCGATATCGACATCGAAGCCAGCGAGATGCCCGGACGTGTCCTTGAAATTGAAGGGCGGGTATGCGCCTTCGGTGGCGATACGAAGCTGATCGCCCGCCGTTGCCAAGCCAAGCGAGCCTGCAAAAAATAAGGCGATAAGCACAAGCCGAGCGATCATCTGTTCCCCCATGATCGTGTTTTGAACATTTTAGGAGGAAACCGATAACAAAGAATGATAGCGCCCGATCAATTTCGATGCTTTTGAGGGCGTGCACAGCACCAGAAAACATCACTTCGGAAGACGCGATGGCGCGTCAGTCATAAGACCGTCCAGCGCGGCCGCAAGTTCATCGATCCGGTATGGCTTTGGAAGGACCGGAATGCCTTCCGTCGCAGCGGCATCCTTTGCCGCCTCGGCATATCCGCTCGTCAGCAGAACCGGCAAGCCCCGGCGGCGGTGGCGGATTTCGCGGGCGAGTTCGATGCCGTTCATGTCTCCCGGCATCATGATGTCAGACAGTACCAGATCGATGGCACGGCCGTCTGAAAGCGCGCCAAGGGCGGCTACGGCACTCGCCGCACGCAGCACCTGGTAGCCGAGTTGCTTCAGCATCTCCGTAACGAGCGCGGCGACCTCGTCGTCATCCTCGACCAGCAACACCGAACCAAGCTCGGGCGACGTCCGTGTCTGCACGTGAAGATCGACCAGCGGCCGCTCGGCGCGCAGCGGCGGCTCCGACGAACGTGGCAAGAGCAGGGAAACGGTCGTGCCGTGGCCGAGGTCGCTTTCGATCTGGACGGTGCCCCCCGATTGCTTGGCAAAGCCGTGAACCTGGGCAAGGCCGAGACCCGAGCCGCGCCCTATCTCTTTGGTTGTGTAGAAAGGCTCGAAGACGTGCGCCTTGACCTCGTCCGACATGCCGGTGCCCTTATCCGTCACGCTGAGGCGTACGTAATCTCCGGCTAGCTCGGTATCTCTGTACCCACGGACATTTTCTGCGCTGATTTCGATCGCGCCGCCACGCGGCATCGCATCTCGGGCATTGACTGCGAGATTGAGGACGACGAGTTCCAGCTCGCCTGGGTCGACGGAGATCGGCCAGAGATCGTCGGCAAAGTGCAACGCCACATGCACATCGCCGCGCAAGCTGCGATCGAGGAGCTCACGCATGCCCCCGATCTGCACGCGCAGGTCGATAGGCTCGGGCCTCAAGGCGGAGCGCCGGGAAAATGCCAGAAGCTGACGCGTGAGCGCGGCGCCCCGTTGCGCGGCCTGGTGCATGCCCTCCAGCAGCCGGCGCCGGCGCGCGGGATCAGTCTGGCGCTCCAGCATTTCCAAACCGCCCGATATCACCATCAGCAAATTGTTGAAGTCGTGCGCGACGCCGCCCGTCAGTTGGCCGATCGCTTCTATTTTCTGCGCCTGGCGCAACGCCTCTTCCATTCGGGTTCGCTCGGCCATCTGCTCGCGCAGCTCTGCATTTTTGGCGGCTAGCTCCGTCGTACGCGCCTTGATTTTTGCCTCGAGTTCTTCGGCGGCGCGTGCCTGAGTCTGAAGCAAGGCCCGAATTTCATATTGACGATTGCGCGCGCGAACCGCCGTCCTCATAGTGCTCGTCAGCGTCATGATCTGGACCGGTCGCTCCAGCAGCGAGGCGTTGCGCAGCTCCGCCATGAGCTTGGTACGCCACGGGCCTATGGCCGGCTGTTCCTGCCAGCTGGTGAGCACGACGAATGGCAGCTCAGACCACGGCGGCTGATTGGCGACCCAATCGGTCAGTGTCGAGAAATCCTGATCAAATAACCCTTCCTCGGCGATCAGAACCGCGGCAGCTCCGCGCGCAATCTCGCGCACGAGCTCCGGCAACTGGCTGCAGACGAAGGTAGTAAGGTCGGCACGACGAATGACATCTGCCGCCGCCTGACCGTCGCGGCCCACCGGGGCAAAGACGAGGACGCGGCCGTCGAGATCATCCATCTCTGTCATCAGCATCACCGAATAGCGGCGCGACATCGCCGATGTATTGGGGCGTGCCCGAGAGCACGCTGGCAAACTGGGTTAGAGGCGGCCCAAGCTGGATGCCCTTGGAGGTGAGCCTGAACTCCCGCACCGTATGTTCATGATGACCGCTGCGCTTCTTGACGACGGAAAGGGCGCGGCGGACATGCCCTGCCACCTCGAAATAGCGGATCATGACGACCGCGTCGCTCAGGTAGCTCATATCAACCGGCGTATCCATCGGCCCCACCAAGCCGTGTTGCGCAAGCACGAGAATTGTGAGAACGCCCTGTTGACCCAGATAACTCAGCAACTCATGCATCTGCAGGGTCAGAAAGCGCTCGTCCGGCATAGCATTCAGATAGCCATTGAGGCTGTCGATCACGACAATTTGGGCGCCATTCGTTTCGACACTTCGCCTGACATTTGCGGCGAATTCGCCGGGCGACATTTCGGCAGGATCGATTTGCTGAATGCGTAGCAATCCGGAATCCACGCAGGTTTGAAGGGGCAATCCAAGCGTCCGCGCACGCGCCTCGATCGTGCCGCGCCCCTCGTCGAAGGCGTAGAAGACCGCATGTTCGCCCCTCTGGGCGGCGGCGATGGCGTAAGTGAGCGCCAACGAGGATTTGCCGACACCGGCGGCGCCGATGAACAGAGCGTTGGTGCCGCGTTCCAGGCCGCCTCCAAGCATCTGGTCAATCGCCGGATCACCGCTCGATGTGAAGTCCCCGAAAAAATCGCGGTGATGCTCGGCGGCGATAAGGCGTGGGTAAATTCGCAAGCCGCCGGTCTCGATGGTAAAATCATGAAAGCCGCCGCGGAAAGCGATGCCGCGCATTTTTACGACCCTTAAGCGACGGCGTTCGGCGCCGTAGTCGATAGCATGCTGTTCGAGCGTGACAACACCGTGTGCGATGGAATGCAGTTGCAGATCATCCTGGTGGGCGGTGAGATCGTCGAGCAGCACGACGGTGCATTGCCGCTCCGCGAAGAAATGCTTCAAGGCGAGCACTTGGCGACGGTATCTGAGCGGGCTCTGAGCGAGAAGGCGCAACTCGGAAAGGCTGTCGATGACCACACGAGTGGCGTTGAGTCTCGAAACTTCATTGACGATCAGCTTCGTGGTCTCGCCGAGTTCGATCTCGGCGGGATGAAAGACCGTCAGCTCCCGCTCCGGATCCAAGGTCGTCTCCGGGGGCACCAACTCGAAAAGGCTTACCCCTTCGAGGGACCAATGGTGTCGCTTGGCGACCAGCCGCAGTTCGCGCGAGGTTTCCGACAATGTGACGTAAAGCACGGGCTCCCGTTGACGGGCTCCCTCCAGCAGGAATTGGAGAGCCAAAGTCGTCTTTCCAGTTCCTGGCCGCCCCTCGTAAAGATAGACCCGGTTCGGATCCAAACCGCCACCAAGGATGTCATCGAGGCCGGGGCTACCGGTAGAGATTCGCGGCTCTTCCGGCTCCGGTGTGGTCGAGTCCAGTTCAGTCATCGGTTGTCCTTTCATGGCTGCCATTGCCAAGAGATGCCTGCAGACGAGTTGGCCGAAGTGCGCTTGGCAGAGTCATCTGCACCAAAGCCAAGCCGATCCCGCTCCCCTCGAAACTCCGCCCCTGGGCGCCTTCGATCCGATGGAAACGTTCAAAAAGCTTCGGTATCTCCTTTGCGGGAATACCGATACCTTTGTCGCCAACCTTCACCTCGGCGGTGCGGCCATCAGCCGAGGTATCGACCGAAACGCAAATCTCGCCCTCCAGCGTAAACTTGAAGGCGTTTGACATGAGATTGAGGAGAACCTTCTCCCACATGTCACGATCGAGATAAACGGACTGCGGCAGAGACCGGCATTGCAGGCTCAGCTTCAATCCAGCCTTTTCCGTCGCGGAACGGAAGCCTGAGGCGATTTCGGCGCTGAACGAGCCTAGATCCGTCGGTTCATATGTGGCGCTGATTCTCCCGGCCTCAATTCTGGAAAAGTCGAGCAGGTTGTTGACGAGCCGTAAAAGACGCGTTCCGTTGCGGTGGGCAAGTTCGACCTGGGTACGCATTTCCTCGGCGGAAACCTGGCCGGAAAGAACCTCCTCGAGAGGACCAAGCATCAGGGTCAAGGGGGTCCGAAATTCATGACTTATATTGGAAAAGAAGGCAGTCTTGGCGCGATCCAGCTCCGCTAGCGCCTCGACACGCCGACGCTCCTCTTCATAGGCGTCGGCGTTTGCGATTGCTGCTGCGATTTGACCAGCACCCAGGCTGAGAAACCCCCGATAGCTTTCATCGAACAATCGATAAGGATTGAGCCCAACGACCAAAACACCCGAGCGGCCATTTTCTCCAGACGGAAGCACAGCAAGAACGGCGGCCCTGGTGGTTGCCTTGTCCCAGGCACCTTTTGAAAGAACCTTTCCAGCAGAACCAGCCATATCCTCGATCGGAATTGTCTCGTGCTTGCGCAGTACTTCGGCGAGCGGCCAAGGGCTATTGCTTTCTACCGAAAGCGTCTTCGGTGCCAAGGGATGTTCTTCGGGTAAGCCGTGGCGCGCGCAGAGCGTCGCCGATCCGCCATTCGCGGGGATCATGTAGAGAAGTGCGAAAGCGATGTCCTGCGGATCGGTAGCCAACGCCGCGATACTGCGCTGACAAGCTTCGCTCCATGACCGGGCATCGGTCGTTTCTGCCGCAAGCTCCCGGAGCAGCTTAAGTTGGCGTTCACCGATAACTCGCTGCGTATCGTCCGTGTTCGCGCAGATGATCCCGCCGGGCGTGCCGTCGTCATCCGGAATCGGGCTGTACGAAAACGTGTAATAGGTCTCCTCTGGATAGCCATGGCGCTCCATGATCAGAAGCTGCTCCTCGACATAGGTGCCCTCAAGACCACCCATTGCGGTGCCGAGCATAGGTTTAAACAGAGAACAGCAGAGTCGATGGCGGCAAAGTCCCCGATCTGAAGGCGCTGAATTTGCGAGGGGCATGGTGTCGCGCGCTGACGATCGGCCATCACTAGCCCCCGGCGTTGAGAGCGGCCGAAAGGGCAGCCGCGAGTTCGTTTATCTGATAAGGCTTCGGCAGCACCGGTCTTTGGCGGAATTCCTCAGGTAGTGCCGATTCCCCGTAGCCGCTTGCGAAGGCGAAGGGGATGCGCTGCGTCGCCAGAAGCTCGGCAACCGGAAAGACCTTCTTGCCGGCGAGATCGACATCAAGCAGGGCCAGGTCGAACCCGCCTGCCCGCACCTTCTCGATAGCCTCCGCAATCGTATTGGCACTGGCAGCGACGCTACAGCCAAGGTCCTGGAGCATATTCTCGGTCAACATTGCAATCAGACCCTCGTCTTCCACAAGAAGTACGCGCAACCCCTCCAACGCCATCGTCAATCCTCTTAAAAATCGATAGGGGACGGCAGTCCAGCCGCCCGTAATCCGACGCTACTGCCTATATCCCTGGAAACACTGCGCCTTACCGGGTCTGGCACCGACGGCCAGCTCAGCGGAGGCGATGCCAAGGCGCCACTGCATTCAACCGAATGCCGGTGCCATCTGCGCGCACGACCGTTCTGGTATCGCCCTGTTGCGTCCGACAGGCGCGTTGCTCGTGTCGAAAGCGGCGGAAGGTAAGGAGATTTGCCCGAAACTACTGTGATGCATCCGAGTGTGCGCACCAGTCCGATCCCGGCAGCGCTGAAGGAAATGGCGGCCGGAATGTTTCGAGAGGCTCTTGCGAGCGCGTAAATGCGTGATTTTTGCTTTCCCTTAGACAGACTCGGCTGAGCCATTCATCGCCCGCCTCGGCGCTCCCTCTTGACCGGCATCGGTCCGGCGTTTTCAACGCAGCGGGACGCTGTTTGTTCCATCGCACGGCGCGCGCGGGGGCTGGGGCGCAGTCGTTTCCCGGAGATCACAGGCAAGTCGCCGCTGTTGGCTGGCGACCGAAGATTCAGGTCCGGCAAACCTATGTCACGCTATAAGCGAGGTCTATGGCAGATAGCCGGCTGGCAGGAGCCCCTCGAACCGGCCACTTTCGTTTGCAGGGCGCATATCTTTGAACAGTCGCGAGATGAGGCGGGGGCGCGACCCTGGCCTTTCGTCGATCAGTACGACCGACATCTTCTTTATCTCGATCGTGATCGTTCGCGCATCGTCCTGCCGACGAAAATTCGCTGAATCGAGTGAATGGAACCCATTCTGGGCCGCCCATGCGGCTATCATGTCCGCGTTCATGACCATCCTGTCCAAGGAGATACGGGCGGACGCTTTCGGCGCTGTCCCCGCCTATTCGAATCGCCTCTCAGTTCCACGAATACCGCGACTGAATCCCACGAATCCAGCCGAAACCCTTCGAGGCTCGAATTACCCGCCGGGTGTTGCGGGAAAGACTCACGCGGTTGATCGTCGGATTCGATGCAAGTGACTCGGAAAGGTGAGCGCTGATTAACGGCACGGGTCGGGCTGCGAAGGTGCGAGTGAAACACCCATCCTCGGACGCTTTGGTCGCCGAGAACCGTCTGAGGCCGCGTTCGCACGGGCGATCCAGGTTCTCTCATTGTGGGCCACGATGTTTCGGCAATTGCGTTTCGACGAAACGCGCTTTGTAATAGAGCCTATTTCAGCAAAAGTTCTATCAGGGCGCAGGCGCATGGACCCTACACATTTGTTCGAACTCGTTATCGGGATGTTCGTAGCGATCATCGCGCTGCATTATGCCGCCCACAGGTTCGGGCTGCCGCCATCGGTGGCTCTGCTTGCCGGGGGCGCAATGCTTGCTTTCCTGCCGGGGCTGCCTGCAATCGCCGTCGATCCCGGCCTGGTGCTCGTCATCTTTCTTCCGCCGCTGCTCATGGACGGCGCCTGGTTTATTGCGCTTCGTCCATTGCGCCGTCACATAATCGGCATTGCCTCGCTCGCCATCGGCGCGGTGTTTTTCACATGCGCCGTCTTGGCGGTGGTGACCCATCTCCTCTTTCCATCGCTACCCTGGGCAGCGTGCGTGGCGCTCGGCGCAATCGTCTCGCCGCCCGACGCAATTTCCGCCCGCGCTGTCCTGCAACGGGTGAAATTGCCCCGGCGCCTGCAAATCCTGCTCGAAGGCGAAAGCCTGCTCAATGACGCGAGCGGCCTGGTACTCTTCCGCTTCGCCATCGCTGCCGGTGTCACCGGTGCTTTCAGCACTGTCGATGTGGCGGGAAGTTTTTTGCTTTTGGCGGCAGGCGGCGCCCTTGTCGGCATCGTCGTCGGGACAATCTGGGTCCTGTTCGTGAAGCGGCTGCGCGACGAATATCTGATGATCGCCGCGACCACGCTGTTGGCTTGGACCTCTTATCTACTCGGCGAACAAATCCATGTTTCGGGCGTCATCGCAACAGTGACCACGGGTCTGATTGCGAGCTGGCATCAGCATACCGTCTTTTCCGCCTCAACACGCATGCGCGGCACGTCGTTCTGGACCGTGATCGTCTTTTTGATGGAAGCCGCGGTTTTCATATTGATCGGATTGTCGCTTCGGGGTGTTGTTGAACGTGGCGGCGGCTTTGGCGTGGTGACCGCAACGATGGGATTGCCGATACTGGTGATCCTGATTGCACTCACCCTGGCGCGCTTCGGCTGGGTATTCGGATCCGACCTTGTGATCAAGCTTTGCAACGTTTTGAACCTCCATCGATATACGCCGCTCGGTATCCGCGGGGTCACCGTCATAAGCTGGGCGGGCGTTCGTGGTGTCGTCACTCTGGCGCTGGCGCTGAGCGTGCCGGAGGGCTTTCCCGGTCGCGACTTTATCCTCGTAACGTCGTTCGCAGTCATTGTCGGAACCGTGCTTATCCAAGGCACGACCCTTGGGCAGGTAATCACCTGGGCACGGCTGACCGAGCCGGAGTCGGAAAAGGCGCGCCTCACCATGAGCCAGGCCGAAGCGGCCATGGCCCAGGCGCAATTTGCGACCGTCAAAGGACTGGCCTATGACGGCGAAGGAAAACTCATTCATCCGCAACTGCTGGAGCGATATCAGCGAAGGGCCGTGGCAATCGTCGATTATGCAGCTCGTACGGAACAATACTCGCCCATGCTCCAGGCGCATTTCAATGTTGTTCTCGAAGCGGTCGCTACGGGGCGCCGCGAACTCATACGGCTTCACCGGGCCGGTGATATCGACGACGAGACACTGCGCGAACTGGAGCGAGACCTTGATCTCGAGGAGCTAAGCGCGATCTCCGCCAAGTCCTGACGGCACGCGCATGGCGGCTTCTAAAGTCGCGCGCTGAGGGCCGCGCGCATCTGCGGCGGGATATTGAGCAATGCGAGTGCCACGACGAGGTCGTCATTCCAGCCGGCCGGCACGGCCGACGGCTGCGCAAAATCGTTCGTGCCACTCAGAAAGTGATGAGCAGCGTGAAAGCCGAGCGCGCGATAGACCTCGAACTGCTCCTCGCTGAAAAACTGGTCGAGCGTCGTCTCATGCGGAAACGTCGGATTCCGCCTCTTATAGTCCATAATGTAGTCGTTCTCGTCGCCGGTCAGCGATGACTTGATATAGAGCAATATGCCTTTTTCGTCCTCGCCGTATTCTATGATACCGACGGCGGCGTGGGGTCCCTTGGATCTTGCCGGCCCACCTGCATTCGATGCCATCGCCTTCGTCACTTCCAGCGTTCTCTTCTGGATATCCTGCCAAGGGAGCTCGATGCGAATGCCGAGATCAATGCGCGCCATGACCTGGAGCTTCACGAAGGATTCGAACGTCATGCTTGGATCGGCTTCGGCATCAATGGCCAGAATGACCTTGCAGCGACGACGCAGCAATTCGTATATGCCGAGATTTTCCACATGACCGCCGTCGGTCAGATAGACGTTCAGCCTCTTCTCGTCCAAACGGCCGGCGGTTTCATTGGCAAAGTACCACGTGCCGAAATTCGACCACCGCCGGTTCCACCAATGGCGCAAAGCGTCGAGCTTTGCCGGATTGGCCAGCCAATAACCGAGCCGGACGTTGAGCAGGGAAAGGCTGAAGGTCAATATTCTGACGGTATGGTTTCCCATGTTCGCCGATGCCGCGGCACCGGAGGTGGCCATCGCCGTTGCGAGACTGAGGGACGGAACGGCTTCCTCCATCTCCTTGGCCGCCGCATAGCGCGTAGCCTGGCTACCGATGTACAGCGGACTGAAGATGAAATTGTCGGCGTTGCGACCGCGCTTGTTGAGGGCTTTCGACGCGATCAAATTGATCGTCGTATTGACGAGAAGATAGGGCGCATAGGCCGCTCCGGAGTTCCAATGACCGCTCTCGGCATCGAACTGCTTCAATGACGAGAATTTCCAACGGTCGACATCGATCGACGGCTTGCCGCTTCCAAGACGCACGCGCTCGAACAGGAAAGCCCGGCTGAGACGGTCGCGATAGAGTTGATTGAGCGAGTTGGAGTTTGGCCCGATGAAGAGGCAGACGAAGGCGAGCACCAAGGCGACCCACAGATAGAACGAGCCGATCTCGCCCAACCTCCCGATGACAGGAAGATGGTTCGCGGCAAGCGCCGACACGACAGAAAGCCATGACGGAGCGACGGGAGCCGGCGGAGGAGCGGAAGCCAGATCGGCTACGGGTATGATCGCCCAGAAACTGAGATAGAGATAGCAAATCCATAGCAGCAGCGGCACGACGAAGGCCGCAAGATAGAGGGCGATGCGGCTTGCATATTTCTGCAGCATTGCCGTCCAGGTCGCCTCTCCGAGCGTCGCTCTTGCGACGTTCGCGAGCTTCTGCGCCGCACCTATCAACACAAGAGCGGCCGGCAGCAGAACGCCAGCAAGCGCAGGCACGATATGCGCGACCGCCAGAAGAACGCTCTTTATGCCGCCGTTCTCGACGCCAGCGATTTCCGCCGTTGCAGTCATGGTCCCTTTGAACATGCCGCTGAGGATGAGCGGCTGCAGTTCGATGAGAAAGGCACCGGCCATAGCCGCGACGAGCCAGCCGAGGATCCACGCCAGGCGCTCGCGCATCATCAGCCGGCTGGTCTGAAATGTCAGGGAGGTTGCAATTGCGCTGACGAACATCAGGGCCAGGACGATGACGGTAACGTTGATCGTCAATGTGAAGGCTTCAAGGCCGTTGATGGTGATCAACGGAAGCCATCCGCCGCTGAGTGGAAAGCCGAAGATATCCGGCTGCCCCAGATCGGTGGAGCGAGGATTGCAGGCGACGGTGAACACTGCGAGCAGAAGCAGGACGGGCAGGACGATCAGCGCGTTCACGAATAAACCGCGCATCAAAAGCGCAAAGCTCGTCAGATAGTCGATCGTACCGTTCGGGACGAGGAAGTTCGAATAGTTTCGCAGATGCTGGATTTCCGGCGTTTCCTGAGAATCGAGCTTGCTGGCGAAAGGAAAAGTATAGGGCTCCTGCATCATGCCAGAGACGATCGATGTCCCAATATAGCCGCCGCCGGACACCGTAGAGAGATAGTCAAAGGCGTCGAAGACACGTGGCTCGCCGTCGCGCGTGAGTGCATCCAGTGCCTGCGAGACGCCCAGGCAAAAGGCTGCCGAGCGGATGCCGCCGCCGGAAAACGAAAGCCCGGTGAGGTTGCTGCCGGCCTCCATTCGAACAGTGCCACGTTTGCCTGCCTCGGCATGGTCTTCCGATAATTGTGCCGGACCACGGCGAATATGAAATTTCGTACTCTCTGCGCCTTCCTTTGTGACGCCGCACTCTGCCCGATTGGCTTTCACTCCGCCATTTTGAAGTGACTGGCGCCGGAAGTTGACGACATCCAACTCCCGTTTGAAGATCGCTTCGAAATCCAGGGTCATGCGTCCCATCCAATCGCTGAGAATGGTTGCCATTCCAATGCGCATTGCAACTGTATCAGAAATGTTTCGCCGCATAGGAAGCATTTCTCACGGGAGTTGCGCCCTTTAGCTTCGCCTCATGTGCCGCTTTTCTCATTCTCCAATAAAATATGACTAAAAATCTCTTGTTTTTGGCACCATTCAAAGGCTATACCGCCGGCATTTGCGCCCGGCCCTTCGGGTTACCGAACAATCAGGACCTTTCTTGTGACCCTATTGAAATCACTTCTCGCGGTTTCCAGCCTCTGCGCCGCGCTCAGCTTCACCAGCGCCGCGGCATTCGCCGCCACCAAGTATCCGCTGACGATCGAAAATTGCGGCGCGCAGGTTACCTTTCAAAAGGCGCCTGAGCGGGCAATCGGGCTTGGGCAGAACAGCGCGGAGATCCTGCTGCTATTGGGCCTTCAGGATAAGATGGTCGGCACTGCCTTCTGGCCGAGCAAAGTATTGCCGCAGCTTGCCGAAGCCAACGCCAAGGTGAAACTGCTGACGGTCGAGTTCCCGACCTTCGAATCCATCCTCGCGGAGAACCCCGATTTCGTGGCGGCGGCTTTGCCGAGCTTGATGGGACCGAGCAGCAAAGTTGCCAAGCGCGAGGATTACGACAAGGTCGGCATCCCGACCTATCTTTCTCCCAGCACCTGCCTCAGCACCAAAGATGTCAAGGACCAGTACGGCAGCCGCGCTCAGCTATGGAACACGGACCTTCTCTACGAGGAAATCGATGAGCTGTCGCAGATCTTCGACGTCGCCGATCGCGGTCAAGCGCTGATTGCCGATTTCAAGGCGCGTGAGGCCGCGCTTCGCTCCAGCGTGTCGAAAGACGGCAAGAATCTTTCCTACGTCTTCTGGTTCTCCAGCCCCAGCCCGTCGGCCGACGCCTATCTCGGCGGCAAGAACGCGGCATCGGGCTTCGTCGCCGACCTCCTCGGCGGGCATAACGCGGTCACAGCGGAAGCGGAATGGCCGACGCTCGGATGGGAAAGCATCATCGCCGCCAATCCAGACGTCATCGTTGTTGCCAACCTCGACCGCAACCGTTGGGAACTCGACAAGTCCGACGCCAAAATCAAGTTCCTGACCACCGATCCGGCGGTCAGCCAGATCTCGGCGGTCAAGAACAAAGCGATCGTCGTCATGGACGGCCAAGCCATGAATCCGACCGTTCGGACGGTCTATGGTGCCGAACAGGTGGCGGACCAGTTAAAGGCGCTTGGTCTTCTGAAGTGACCGAAACGCATCATCCTTTTCAGCAGTTTTTCGCTTTCGGCTTTCTGCTGCTGATTTCATTCGCCGCCATCGATCTCGTCGTCGGCATCAGCGTCGGGATCGGCGATCTGCCGATCCCGCTCGCCACCACCTTCTCCGCTGTTACCAATCGCATGGGATGGACGGCGGTGGAGCTCAACAAAATCCATGAGGCCGTCATCTGGGACTACCGTCTCAGCCGGGCGCTGGTGGCGGTCTTCTGTGGCGCCGGCCTCGCCTTATCAGGAGCGATCATGCAATCGCTGCTGCGCAATCCGCTCGCCGAACCCTATGTCCTCGGCATCTCGGCCGGCGCGTCCACGGGCGCCGTTGCGATCGTCATCCTCGGCGTCGGCGCGGGTGCTATATCCCTGTCAGCCGGCGCTTTTGCCGGCGCCTTCGCCGCCTTCCTCCTGGTGGCATTGCTGTCGAACGGCACGCGCGGCGGGGCCGACCGCACCATTCTCGCGGGTGTCGCCGCATCGCAGCTCTTCAATGCCGCGACGTCGTATATCGTCACGACCTCGGGCAATGCACAGCAAGCACGCGACGTGATGTTCTGGTTGCTCGGCAGTTTCGGCGGTGTGCGGTGGCCGGAATTCACGCTGGTCTCGATCGTCGTCGGCTTCGGGCTCGTCGCCTGCCTGTTTTACGCCCGTGTGCTGGATGCTTTTGCCTTCGGTGACGAAACGGCATCCTCGCTCGGCGTCAATGTCGCCAGGGCGCGCATCGTGCTGTTCGTTCTGACGGCAATGATGACGGCGACGATTGTCAGCATCGTCGGCTCGATCGGATTCTTCGGCCTCGTTGTGCCGCATGCGGCGCGCTTTCTGGTCGGACCGCTGCATATCCGTGTCCTTCCGACCTGCGCGGTGGCGGGCGCGATCCTCATGGTGCTCGCGGACATTGCGTCGCGTGTCCTCGTTCCGCATCAGGTCCTGCCGATCGGCGTTGTCACGGCGTTGGTCGGCGTGCCCATCTTCTCGATCATTCTCTACCGGTTCCAGCGTGCGTCATGACTATCAAGGCCGATAACCTCGTCTGGAAAATTGGCAAGAAGACCATTCTTGACGGCGTCTCGTTTGAGGCGCGGCCGGGCAAGATGATCGGCCTGCTCGGGCCGAATGGCTCCGGCAAGACCTCGCTCCTCCGTCTTCTCGCCGGTCTGAAGCGACCACATTCCGGCCGCATCACGCTCGACCAAAGAGATATCACGACGATCGGCCGGCGCTCGGTCGCCCGGCGCGTCGCCTTCGTCGAACAGCATGCCACGACCAATGCCAATCTGCGCGTTATCGACGTCGTAAAACTTGGCCGGTTCCCACATCTGTCGATGTTTTCGGGCTGGACTGCCGACGACGAAAAGGCCGTCGAGGGCGCGCTCGAACGTGCCGGCATGACGGAGAAACGCAATGATCGCTGGCAGAGCCTGTCGGGTGGTGAAAAACAGCGCACGCATCTGGCGAGAGCCCTGGCGCAATCTCCGCAGGAACTGATCCTCGACGAGCCGACCAATCATCTCGACATCCAATATCAAATCAGCCTGATGCGGCTCGTCTCCGACCTTCCAGTGACCAGCATCATCGCTTTGCATGACCTGAACCACGCGGCCATGTTCTGCGACCAACTGATCATCATGCAGCAAGGCAGGATCGTCGCTTCCGGAGCGCCGGAGGCCGTGTTGACGGACGAGCTTTTAAGAAACGTCTTTTCGATCGAAGCCCGCGTGGAGGTTTCGCCTCATCACTCACGGCCGCATATCCATTATCTTCGCTGAGGGCCGCGCCTGAGCGCCATCGGCATCGGCGTCGGTAAGCAGAGCAGAAACCACGATCGACGACTTCATCGCACTCGCCCGTCGATCCCGGCTAGCCACCGCAAAGCTTCGTCATATATTGGAGCGGAGGGGGAATCAGGGACGCCGGAGGGACCTTGTCATCGAATTCGTCCACACTCGCACCGCTTAAACATGAGATCTTTCGCAGGATCTGGATCGCGAGCCTTGCCTCGAATTTCGGCGGGCTGGTCCAGGCCGTCGGTGCCGCTTGGATGATGACGACCATCACGGCTTCGGAAGACATGGTGGCGCTGGTGCAAACCTCGACCGCCTTGCCGATCATGCTGTTCTCACTGGTTTCCGGGGCGCTTGCCGACAATTTCGACCGTCGTCGGGTGATGCTGACGGCGCAGTGTCTGATGCTGACCTTTTCCGCAGTCCTGACATTGTGTGCTCTGCTGGGCTGGATCACGCCCTGGCTGCTTCTGCTCTTTACCTTCCTGATCGGCTGCGGAACCGCGCTCAACAATCCATCCTGGCAGGCGTCGGTCGGAGACATGGTGCCCCGTGAGGATCTGCCGAATGCCGTGACGCTGAATAGCATGGGCTTCAACATGACCCGAAGCGTCGGACCGGCGCTCGGTGGCATCATCGTCGCGGCTGCCGGCGCTGCGGCCGCCTTTGCAGTCAATACCGTCAGCTATTTTGCACTCATCTATGCGCTGATGCGCTGGAAACCCGTACTTCCTGCTTCGACGCTGCCGCGCGAAAATCTGGGTAGCGCGATCTTTGCCGGGTTTCGTTACATCTCCATGTCGCCGAATCTCGAAAAAGTGCTCGTGCGCGGTTTCGTCTTCGGCGTGGGAGCCAGCTCGGTATTGGCGCTTCTGCCAATCGTCGCGATCAATCTCGTTTCCGGCGGGCCACTGACCTACGGCTTCATGCTGGGCTCCTTCGGCATCGGAGCGATCGGCGGCGGTGCTCTCAATGCCAGGCTTCGCGAGGCGCTGAGCAGCGAGACGATCATCCGCTATGCCTTCGCCGGATTTGCGGGCAGCATGGCGCTGACCGCATCAAGTCCCTTCGTAACCCTCACCTGCGCCGGGCTGCTCGTTTCCGGCGCTTGCTGGGTGCTGGCACTTTCGCTCTTCAATACGATCGTCCAGTTGTCGACACCGCGCTGGGTCGTCGGCCGCGCTCTGTCGCTTTATCAGACCGTGACGTTCGGCGGCATTGCCGGCGGCAGTTGGCTCTGGGGTATTGCGGCCGATCAATATGGTGTTGCGAACGCGCTCTACGGCTCGGCCGTGGTCATGCTGATCGGCATCGTCATTGGTGTGCGTTTTCCGATGCCAGCCTTCGCTTCGCTTAACCTTGATCCGTTGAACCGCTTCATCGAACCCGCGCTTGGCCTGGACATCAAACCGCGCAGCGGCCCGATCGTCATCCTTGTCGATTATCAGATCAGCGATGCGGATCTGCCGGAGTTTTTAAAGCTGATGGCCGAGCGGCGGCGGATCCGTATCCGCGACGGCGCCAGAAACTGGGCGCTGATGCGCGATCTGGAAAATCCCGGCATCTGGACGGAATCCTACCACACGCCGACCTGGGTTGAGTATATCCGCCACAACCAACGGCGCACCCAGGCGGATGCGGAAAATATGGATCGGCTGAGGGCGCTCCATAGCGGCAACGAGCCGCCGCATGTGCATCGCATGATCGAGCGTCAGGCCATTCCGCCCTCGGACGATGTGTTCCACAAAGCGCCGATCGACCTGCATCATTAAGAGCGGCATGATCACCGGTTAGACATCCGGCTTTGCGCCGCAGCTACAAAAAAAGCCCTCCACCGGCGCCGGCGGAGGGAGGTCAGGTCATATTGCTCGTCCGGCATTACCCGGAACCGGACTTTGCGGTGCCGGACGAACGCACGTCATTTAAATATTTTAAACGGCCGACTGGTTTGCGCAGGCTTTAGCCATATGTAGCGTTGCGCGATCAACGCTACTGCTTTGGGGCTTCCATCCGTTGCAGGTTCGGCGCGTGCCTCAGCGAGAGCAGCATGAAAGGTAATCACCATGAGCCGTGTTTTCGTTACAGGATCCACCGATGGCCTCGGTTTGGCGGCGGCGCGCGTCCTTATGGATGAAGGCCATGAAGTCGTACTGCATGCGCGGTCAAACGATCGAGCTTCGGCTCTCGTCAACCTGAAATTCAGGGCGCTGGCAATCGTCATCGGCGATCTCAGCAGCGACGCGGAGACGCGCTCGATCGCGGATCAAGTCAATGAGGTCGGACGTATGAACGCCGTCATCCACAATGCCGGCATCTATCTCGAGAGAAGCCGAGGAGAGACGACCGAAGGCCATGCGAAGATCTTGGCGGTCAATACGCTCGCTCCCTACCTGCTCACGGCCTTGATCGAACGACCCGATCGCCTGATCTACTTGAGCAGCGGCATGCACCAGAGCGGCGGCGGGCCCATCGACGATATCGATTGGAAACAACGCTCGTGGAATGCGAGCCGCGCCTATTCCGAAAGCAAGCTATATGTGGCCACGATCGCGGCCGCCGTTGCGCGACACTGGCCAGACGTCCTCAGCAATGCGGTGGATCCCGGCTGGGTTCCCACAAAAATGGGCGGCGCCGGAGCACCTGACGATCTTCAGATGGGTCACCAAACCCAGACCTGGCTGGCGACGAGCGACGATGAAGCCGCGAAAATCAGCGGCGCCTACTGGTACCATCGCCAACGACGCCAGCCCGCCGAGGAAGTCACCGATCCAGCATATCAGGATCGGCTCATGGACAAGCTGGCGGACATGACGGGTGTAAAGCTCTTCAAGGCGTAGCTTGTAGATGCGTGAGCAGTCCGCTGGCGACGGTCCGCGTAAGTTCCGCGCCTTCCCTTTGAGTGCATCGATGGCGGTCCGAACATTTCCGAATGTTCGAAAACATCTCCCTTTGTTTCAAACACGTGATCGAACCCACACCGATTGCGCCGCGCCTGCCCAAGTTTGGCCGGATTCGCCCGTGAACCCTCGTGAAGTTGCTCGTTGGTTCATCAGCGCGAGGCCGCAAGATGAATGATAGACGCAAGCGGCACAGCATCGGGGAGTGGGCGCGTCAAAGAGAGTGTCCTACAAGGCTGAAAGCGGGGAGTGTCGATGGCGAATATACGCGACCGCCAATTGGACGGGCTGAGAACTCTTGCTGTCAGCATGGTGCTGTATGCACATTTCTTTGCAGCCGACAGGTCTATTTGGGGCCACCTCGGAGTCCGGCTCTTTTTCGTACTCAGCGGCTTCCTGATAACGCGGCTGTTGCTGCAGGCGCGGGCCGATGCCCAATACCAGCCGATCACGGCATTTAAAGCCTTCTATATCCGCCGCATCTTACGCATATTTCCATCCTATTTTGCCATGTTGGCCTTCGTCTATTTCCTCGACCTCGAAGGAGCCCGCAGCAACGTCAAATGGCACGCACTTTATCTGTCGAACTATTGGTATGCGATGCGCGCCGAATGGACGCCGTGGGTGCTCTGCCATACCTGGAGCCTCAGCATCGAGGAACAATTCTATATCGTCTGGCCGCTGGTGATCCTGCTGGCGCCGCGCCGGCTGATCGAACGAATCTGTATTGCCGTCATCGCATGTTCGCTCGCCTATCGGTTCTGCTGGCCGCTGACGTGGACTCCTTCCCTGATGCGGGACCTTCTCCCTTCGGCCTCGATGGATGCGCTGGTGGGCGGCGCCTTGCTCGCAGCCTATCGCGAGCGAACGCAGGCCTGGCCGCAATGGATGCGACACAGCTGGATGCCGCTGGCCGCGGCTGCCGCCGTGGCGTTATGGCTGCGGCCCGATCCCATCACACCGATGCTGGACTGGGTGATCTGGATAGGCTCGGAAGTTTTCCCGCTCGTGCCGCTCGTCATGCTCGTCGGCTGCGCCGCCGCGGGCTTTCGATCCCTCTTTGGCCGATTGCTCGAATCCTCGCCGATAGCGGCGACCGGCCGGGTAAGCTACGGCATCTACCTCTTCCATCCGATCGTCCTTTCGCTGATCGTTAAGGCGCAAGCCTGGATTCCGGTCAATGTGTCCGAACAAGGCCTCGGGCGCTTGATCGTCGGAAGCGTCGCGACATTGATGCTCGCCTCGATTTCCTGGCTGTTTTTCGAGAAGCCTTTGAACAACCTTAAACGCCACTTCCCTTATGTCGCCCGCAGCCATCGGCCCGCTGCCCCATCGATTGCGATGGCGGGGGAGCTGCTGGAGCATAGGCATGGCTCCAAGGCATACGACACGGCGCTCTACCACCGCGATGATGGCAACCGTGGCGACGCCGTCCAAACATCCGATTTGCAATAAGCTGACGAGTTGAAGAATGTCCGGCCCATTGGTCTCTGTCGTGCTGCCTGTCTATAACGGCGAACCCTATCTCGCCGCCGCTATCGAGAGCATCCTGCGGCAGGATTACAAGCGCCTCGATGTCATTGCCATCGACGATGGCTCCACCGATCGCTCGCTGGACATCCTGCAACGGCACCAGGAGGCCAACGGCCGGCTCCGTATCGTCTCGCGCGAGAACCGCGGGCTCATCGCGACCCTCAACGAAGGCATCGCCATGGCAAAAGGGGAGCTTGTCGCCCGGATGGATGCCGACGATATCGCCTATCCAACCCGCTTTTCCCGCCAGATTGCCCTGTTCCAAGAACGGCCTCGACTGGCGATCTGCGGCACGGGCGTCGATCGGCTCATCGGCAATCGCGTCGTGCGCGGCACGCCCAATCCGATTCACCAATCGGCCGACTGGCATGTCTTGTCGATGTTCTACACCGCCTTCATGCATTCCACCGTAATGTACAATCGCAATATCATTCCCACGGACATGCTGACTTACGATGCGACTTATGTGCATGCGGAGGACTTCGACGTGTTCCGGCGCATCACGCGCGAATTTCCCGCCGCCATGATCGACGACAGCCTCGTTGCCTACCGGGTTCACGACGAGAGCGTCACCAACAAGCACAAGCGGCCGATGCGCCGGACGCATCTGAAGATCGCGGCAGAAAATCTCCAACGGGAATCCCTGATCGACGATGCCGACGCTCTGCACGCTATCGGCGCGGCGGTGACGCCGGACACGGTTCGACGTGCTGCCGACTGTCTCCTCTCCATCGAAGAAAAGATCGCCGCGCTCGGCATGCAGACCTCTGCGAGCCATAAGGAGGGCCTCATGTGCTTCTTCTATTTCGTCTATCAGCTCATCGCCGACGAGAAGCAGCCGCAGCTCACGCATCAGTTCCTGACGCAAACCGGGAAATGGCATGCAATCCGGCGCCGGGAACGATATGGCCTGCGCGCCGCGGCCTATGCGCCCTGGTGCAGCCGCATCTGGAGCGACGCGAGCCTTCGCCTCGATGCGCTGGCGAGATACAGGCAATCGGTACCGGTAAAGAGCGTGCCGCCGCTGCAGGGGCTTGCCTGAGATGGCCGGGGAGCGTTCCGAAATCCTGCGCGAGCGTGCGCAGCCATCCGCAAAGCCCCCGAAGGCCTCCGGCGGTCGTGATCCCGCAGCGAGTTTCATCGTCTGCACCCGCAACCGCGCCGAAGCGCTTGAGGCGTGTATCCGATCGATCGAGGCGACCTGTCGTTCGCATGCCTCGATGACCAGCGAACTGGTGGTCGTCGACAACGGCTCGACCGACGACACTGCCGAGCGACTGGCCCGCCTCGCCGCCACCTCAGGCATGACGATTACGTTGGTGGTGGAGCACCGGCGCGGCCTGGCAGCAGCCCGCAATGCGGGGATGGAGCGGTCTCGGGGGCGTATCCTGATTTTCATCGACGACGATTGCGAAGTGGGGCTGCATTACCTGCGGGATCTGGAGCGGCACTATCTGAACGATGAAGGCTGCATCATCCGGGGCGGCCGCGTCGAACTGGGCAATGCGCTCGATCTGCCGTTTACGATCAAGCGATCGCTGCAAAGGGCCCGCTTCACCCCCGACATCCATCCAGGCGGCTTCATTCTGGGCTGCAACATGACGATGCACAGGGAGGTTGCCTTGCGGGTCGGCTATTTCGACGAACGCTTCGGCGCCGGCAGCTTTCTGCAATCGGCCGAGGATACCGATTATATCGTTCGCGCCTTTCAACTCGGCATCCCTATCGAATATGTGCCTGACATGAGCGTTCTGCATTATCATGGACGCGATACGCGGGAGGCGATCGAGCGGCTTCACCGCAACTACAGCCTCGGAAACGGCGGTCTTTGCCTGAAGCATCTGTTCAAGGCACCGTGGCTCCTGCGGCATTTCTACTGGACTTTTCGCTCGGCCTGTCGGGAATCGTGGGGCGGAGACCGCTTCGATCCGGAAGTCTCCTTGTCCCACTGGCCGATCGTGTCCATGAATCTGCTGGGTGCGGCCGAGTTCGCGCGGCTTGCCGTGACAGGCCGACGCCGGCAGCCGGAATTGGACAAGATCAAACAGGCAACCCGCTCTTTGAGGTAATCCGCCATGCTGAAACTCCTTCTGCCCGGCCTGCAGATCCTGCGCCAGGCGCTTGGCCGGCAGATGCGCCTCCTGCCGGTCGTCGTCGTTTTCGGCCTGATCGGCGCCGTACTCGAAGGCACCGGCATCGGGCTCATCATCCCGATGCTGAGCATCATAGGCGGTCAAAAGGATCAGGCGGGGCTTGGCGGATTTTCCGCGCTCTTTCAGCAGGTGGGTTCGAGCCTGGATGATCGGCAGAGGCTGATGGCCATCGCCGCCTGCATCCTGGCACTGATCACGTTGAAGAACATTCTTGCCTTCACCAACACGGCGCTCACCAACTTCATCTATGGCAAGGCCGGTCATGCGATCCGCAGCGCGCTCGCCGATCAACTCCTGAAGATCGGATATCCCTTTTTCCTGCAGGAAAGCCCCGGTCGGCTGCTGAACATCATCTCCAACGAATCCTGGCGGGCATCGGATGCGATACAGACAGTGCTCGGCGCAATCGTAAACGCATCGGCGGCGATTATCCTGCTGACATTCCTGCTGCTGCTTTCATGGCAAATGACGTTCTGCGTCACGATCGGCCTCATCCTCGTGCAGATCGCCCATGCTATTCTCTCCTCCACCCTGAAAATGCCGAGCCGCGACGTCACGTCCTTCAACAATGAGCTCGCTAGCAGAATGCTGCATCTCGTCCATGCCGGCAGGCTGATCCGCGCCTTCGGCCAGGAGGCACGCGAAAAAGCAATCTTCGACGGTGCTTCGAACGCCGTTCGCAAAGCGAGCTTCATTCTGCAGACCCGTCAGGGCGCCCTGCCTCCGCTGACCGAGGTTATGCATTCGGCCCTTTTCCTTGCAGTTGTGGTGAGCGCATGGGCTTGGGGTGTCAGCTTTCCGATCATCGTGGCCTTTGTCGTCCTGCTCTATCGGCTGCAGCCACACGTGCGTGCCCTGCAGCAGGCATGGAGCCAGGTGCTAGGCTGGAGCGGTTCGCTAGAGGAGGTGCGCTGGCTGCTGGATTCCACCGACAAGCCGAGACCGCCGTCGGGAAATGAGCCGGCGCATGGGCTGCATGGAGAGATCAAGTTCGATGGCGTGAGCTTCAAATACCCAGGCTCGGCTTCCCGGCCCACGGTGCTGCGCTCCGCCAGCTTCGAAATCCGTCACGGCCGCTCCACCGCGATCGTTGGCCGCTCCGGCGCGGGAAAAACGACGATCGTCAATCTTCTCTGCCGCTTTGTCGAACCCGACGAGGGCAACATTCTCATCGACGGGTCACCGCTCCAGCGAATGGATCCCGCCCAATGGCGCGATCGGATCGCCCTCGCCAGCCAGGAACTCGAACTGGTGGACGGCACTATTCTTGAAAACATCGCCTATGGGCAGAGTGCTTCGCTCGCCGAAGCCGAACGTGCTGCCAGACTTGCCGAGGCGCATGAATTCATCGAAAAGCTTCCGGATGGATATGAAACCATCGTCGGCTATCGGGGTGCGAGCCTGTCGGCTGGGCAGCGGCAGCGGATCGCGCTCGCAAGAGCGCTCGTGCGAGATCCGGACATCCTCATCCTCGATGAAGCGACCAATGCCATGGACGGCTTATCGGAAGCGGCCATCGTCGAGACTTTGAAATCGCGAGCCGGACGCCGAACGACGATCGTGATCAGCCATCATCGCAGCACGATCTCCTTCTGCGACGATGTCGTCATCCTCTCCGGCGGGCGGGTCCGCAATCAAACCCCCTTCGCCGCCGTCGCATCCCTCAGCATGGATCAGCTTTACGAGCATGAGGTGCTCGAAAAGCATTGAGTGCGGGAGTGCCGCTTCCCGGTTTCCTCAGGCGGCGAGCGCCCGCGCCGGCCTGGGGCAGTTATTCGGCTGCCCCAGCCGCGAACAGGCTATTTAGCGAAAGTTCAGTGCAGTCCGAACGTGTTCAACAGTTGCTCACGAAACTTGACGAAGCGCGCCTCGCTGCGGTTGCGCGGCCGCGGAAGGTCGATGTCGATCTCGCGGGTGCGACCGCCCTTTTCCTTGGAGAGAATGAGAACGCGGTCAGCGAGATAGACCGCCTCCTCGAGATCATGCGTGACGAGGATCATCGTCACCTTTTCCTCCCGCCAGATGCGAGCGAGCTCTTCCTGCATGGTGATCTTGGTCATGGCGTCGAGTGCGCCGAACGGCTCGTCGAGCAACAGGATTTCAGGTTTCACCGCGAGCGCCCTCGCAATGCCGACGCGCTGCGCCATGCCGCCCGAAAGCTGCGACGGAAGAGCGTCGGCGAAATCGGAGAGGCCCACGAGCTGGACATAGTGGCGCGCCCGAGCCCTCGCCTCGGCCTTCCTCAGACCTTGATTTTTGAGGGGAAAGGCGACGTTGTCGAGCACTGTGAGCCAGGGCAGAAGCCTCGGCTCCTGGAAGATGACCGCGCGATCCGCGCCGACCCCGCGAACGGGCTGGCCGTCGATCAGCACATCGCCGCGATCCGCATTCTCAAGCCCGGCGAGAACCCTGAGCAGGGTCGTCTTGCCGGAACCCGAAGCTCCCACGATCGCCAGGCTTTCGCCGGCGCGAATGTGGTTGCTGACCCCCTGCAGCACATTGAGATGGCGGCCGTTGATCGAGTAGGATTTGGAGACATTCTTGATCGTCACCTCTCCGCGCAAGGTCAGTTCAGCAACAGTCATCGGCTTGCTCCTCAGTTGCCGGCAACGGCGAAATTCGCCGGATCGTAGAGAATGTCTTCTGCCTTGAGCTGTCCCGGCTTCAGAACGCCGCCGCGAGTGAGGATATCGATCCAGAATTGCAGGTCGCGCGGCACGGCCTTGCCGCCTTCACGCACGCCATAACCGGTGAAATATTGCGCAATGTCGGCATTCTCGCCGCGCGAGGCGAGAACCTTGGCGATCACCGCTTTGGTTTCCTCCGGATGCAGACGAGCATATTCGAGCGCGGCCTGCGACTTCTCGACGAAGATCTTGGCCGCCTGCGGGTGTTGCTTGATCCAATCGCGACGCAGCACCGTAAAGCCGCCGGCGATCTCACCGAGTACGTCGGTGTCGCCGAAGATCTTCTGGAGACCTCCGTTTTTCAGAGCGACGCCTTCATAGGTTTTCTGCCAGTAACCGAAGGCGGAGACATCGACCTGCTTGGAACGCAGAACCTGTTCGAGCTGCGGACCTGGAACGACGACGAGCTTGGCCGCATTTTCCGGCAGGCCGACGGAATGCAGCGCCTCGCGCACCGTATAATCGAGATGGGCACCAAGCGTATTGACGGCAATCGTCTTGCCGGCGAGATCCTTGATCGATTTGATCGGGCTGCCGTCAAGCGAATAGAAGATGCTCTCGGTGGTCTTGTCGATACCGTTCGAAGGATAGGCTGCAACGAAATCATTGCCGCCGGCAATCGAGTTCAGCACCGCGGCCGTCGCGGCGCCGCCGACTTCGACATTGCCGGACGCCAGCGCAAAGAGAGAGGCCGGACCGCCCTGGGCGTAGCCGACATCCTTTACGGTCACGCCGGTATCCTTGAAATAACCGAGCGCGTCGGCAAGTTCATGGGCAGAAAGACCGCCCTGGCTTGAGAGATAACGGATGGTGACCTGATCTGTATCGGCAGCGAAGGCAACGCCTGCCGGAACGGCCACAAGCATGCCGGCTGCGACTGCGGCGATGCCGAAAGAACGACGCGAAATCTGCATGTGAACTCCATGGATCGAATGAGATGAAAAATGGTGGGGCGTTTGACCCGTCAGTCCTTGGGGATGGCCCAACGGCAGAGCCGGGCCTGCAATGCTTCGAGGATGAAGTTGGCCGACAGACCCAGAAGTGCGAGCAACAGAATTGCCGCGAACATCAACGGGATCTGGAAATTGTATTGCGCATTCATCACCTGAAACCCGACGCCGGAATTGGCGCCGATCATTTCGGCGGCGATGAGCAGCAGAAGCGAGGTGGTGGCGCTCAGCCGCAACCCAATGAATATCTGCGGCAGGGCAGCCGGCAGGATCACGCGACGAAACACGGTAAGCGGCTTGGCACCGTAGACACGCGCCATTTCCACGAGCTTCGGGTCCACCTGTTTGACGCCCCCGATGGTGGCGAGAAGCGTCGGGAACAGCGTTGCCCAGAAGATCACGAAGATCTTCGACGCCTCGCCGAGGCCGAGCAGCAAAATGAATACCGGATAGAGCGCGAGCGCGGAGGTCTGACGAAACAGTTGCAGGATCGGATCGAGGCTGCGCTCGATAATTCGGATCTGCCCCATGAACAGCCCAAGCGGAATGCCGACGCCGACCGCTGCGCCAAATGCGATGCCGGCGCGCTGGAGGCTGATGGCGATATCGCCCAGTAGCGGGCCGCCGCTGATCCCGTTCCAGAGCGCTCGCAGGATTGCATCCGGTGGCGGCAGGACCGCGGGGTTGCTCCAGCCAAGCGACGGCGAAATCTGCCAGAGAGCAACGAAAACAATGATCAGGCCATAGCGCGATATGAAACCGCGCAGCAGCGCCGCTGCTTCCCGTACCAGCCTGCTCTGCGAGATATATGCTTCGCGATAGCTCCCCAGGAGAGCCTGTTGTTCAGTTTCAAGCGCCATGAGCTTTTCCCCTATTCCTGTCTCAGTTATTCGGCGGCTTCGGTATAGGCAGCGGCCCATCGATTTTGCGGGAAAGGCAGGCCCAGGTTTTCGCGGAGGGTCTTGCCTTCATACGCGGTGCGGAACAGGCCTCGGCGCTGCAGCTCGGGAATGACGAGGTCGACGAAATCATTAAGGCCGGTGGGCAGCCATGGCGGCAGGATGTTGAAGCCATCCGCGCCTTCGTTTTCGAACCATTCCTGCAGGGTATCGGCGACCTGGACCGCCGAGCCCACGATGGTTAAATGGCCACGCGCGGAAGCGATCCACTGGTAGAGCTGGCGAATGGAGAAATTGTTCTCGTCCGCAATGCGCCGGATCAATTCCTGGCGGCTCTTCATGCCCTCTGTCGGCGGTGCCGGAGGCAGCGGACCGTCGAGATCCGCACCCCTAAGATCCAACTCGCCGCCGGTGAGCCCGCTGATCAGCGCGAGCCCGTCCTCTTCGATGATCAGGCTCGTGAGCCGCTCATATTTCTCGCGCGCCTCTGCCTCCGTCCGGCCGACAAAGGGCGACACGCCCGGCATGACCAGCACATGCGCGGGATCACGACCGAGGCTGCGTGCACGCGTTTTGATATCGCGATAGAATTCCTGGGCGGTATCGAGCTTCTGGTGCGCCGTAAAGATCACCTCCGCACTCGCCGCTGCAAGTCCGCGCCCATCGTCCGACTGGCCCGCCTGCACGACGACGGGATGCCCCTGAGGCGAACGGGGGACGTTCAATGGTCCCTCGACCCGAAAATGTTCGCCGCGGTGATCGGTGCGGTGCACCTTGTTCACGTCGAAATAGACCCCGCTTGCGCGATCGCGAATGAAGGCGTCGTCGTCAAAGCTTTCCCAAAGCTTCTTGACGACCTCGACATGTTCGGCCGCCCGCTTGTAGCGAGTTGCATGAGGCAACTGTCGCTCGAGATTGAAATTCCTCGCCGCGGCTTCCGTGGCGGTCGTGACAACGTTCCATCCGGCCCGACCGCCGGAGATCAAGTCGAGCGAGGCGAACTTGCGCGCAACGGAGTAAGGCTCCTCATAGGTCGTCGATGACGTCGCGATGAAGCCGATGTGCTTGGTGAACGGCGCCAGTGCCGAAAACAACGTGACGGGCTCGAAGCCGCCTACCCTCGCATTGCCGCCCTCCACGCCGCCGCCAAAGGAGATCGCAAGCCCATCTGCCAGGAAGTACGCATCAAAGAAGCCGCGTTCGGCGGCCTGCGCGAGCTCGATGTGGAACTTGAGATTAACCGCCCCGTCGACCGGTTGGTCCGGATGGCGCCAGGACGCGATATGCTGGCCGCCGCCGGGGAGAAATGCGCCGAGCTTGATCTGTCTTTTCATAGGTTCCTCTCCATATTGCAGGTTTTGGCTGGGATGAAGCCGCGATAGGTAAGTATTGCGATATAATCCATGTATTTGATAGGCTATCTATTTTGCAGCCTGCGGCCCGATGGAGAAAGTTTTTCCAGAAGCTGGCGGAATGGCGAATTTGTCACCCACCGAAGTGGTGAGCTGTTCGCTCGCCGAGACATGAGTTAGGTCCGGAAGAACGTCTTCAGATCTGCCAATTCCACGCGAGGACCCAGGGTTCTATTCCGGAGGCGGCGACATACCCGTGTTGGAACGTTCGCTACAAAGCGTACGCAGCCTCGGTAACATCTTAACTTCCGCTATCACTAGACTATATCATTCCGGTACAGGATCGTTTGCTTTCGGAGTTTGCTTTGGCAGTCGCATTTACAAAAGAGGAAAGTGCGGAAACGGCTGCGGAGACGCAGCTTCCTGACCGCACTATCTCGCCCCATCCGAACCTTGTCACCGAAGCGGGATGGACGGCGCTCAACGCCGCGCTTCAGGAGGCTCGCGAACAGTACGAAGCTGCAAGCGCTGTCGAGGACGTGAATGAGCGGCGGCGGCAGGCGGCAGTCCCCCTCCGTGACCTGCGGTATTTCTCCGAGAGGGTCCGCACTGCCGAGGTCGTGGCAGCGCCAGCCTCCCATGAGACCGTCGCCTTCGGCAGCACGGTGACCTTCAGCCGGGATGACGGACGCGTACAGACCTATCGCATCGTCGGAGAAGACGAAGCCGAGCCCAAACAGGGCACGATCTCCTACGTTTCACCCGTCGCCCAGGCTCTCATAGGAAAACTTGTCGGCGACCTCGTCCTGGTCGGTGACAATGAACTGGAGATCATAACGATCGCTTGAAGGTGTCCCCCGCGGAGCACCAGGAATAGCCCAGTGCTCCCGCTGACTGGCCGCTTAGCCCGCATTCTTCTCCGGCATCGCCGAGGAATGGTGCGACGAGATCAGCCACTTGCCGTTCTTGAACTCGTAGGTGAAGGTGTAGCGTGCCGGAACCTTCACGCCGCCCTTCAAGGTGAAGGTGTAGATGCCGGTATCGAGGGCGTCGTTGCAGCCGATTTTGATCGTCCGGCTGTTGATCTTGCCCTGAGGATGTTTCTTCAGGAAGTCCACGAAATATTCCTTGCGCTCCGCCTGCGTCAGCCGCGGCTTGTTCGACAAAGTCGGCAACAGGACTGCGTCGGGAGCGTAGTTCGCGACGACCTTGTCAGGATCGAGCGTCGCCAGAGATGCGTTCCAGCGATCAAACAACTGCTCCACCTGGGGTTTGGTGATGGGCGCGCATTCTTCGGCAAGAGCCGGCGTCGCCATAAGAGCAATCACGGAAGCGGCAAGCAGATATTTTTTCATTTTAATCTCCATCAAATGATTTTGTCTTTTCCGGCGATATTCAGGCTGACTACTCAGAGATGGTTTGTCGCCCGCCATGTCGGATCTGCCGAATGGCCAAAATTGCATTTGCCGAACGGCCTATGCATTTTGACGGATGCTTGCTGCTTGAGACGTTTAACTTCAGAAGGACAAGGAATCCGTGGAAGACGTAAGGCCACGATAGCATAGCATCTTCCCTTCGCGAATTGCGCGTCTCTATCGCGCCGCCTCTCCGCGGCTGATCACAATGCGTCGGTCCAAATCTCCGCAAGGCTGGTTTTGTCGTTCGAGATCGAGAGCGCCCGACGACATTCCGGCTGGCTACCAACAGGTGAAACCGCCGTCGACGTTCACTATGGCGCCCGTCATGAGGCTTGCGGCATCAGAGGCGAGGAAGAGCACTGCGCTTGCAACCTCCTCCGGAGTTCCCATCCGCCCCATCGGCGTATCGCCCAGCCAGATCGGAATCCGATCGCGATTGGCCTCGACCGCCAAGACCATGGGAGTTTCGATGTATGTCGGAGCCACGGCGTTTACTCTTATGCCGTGCTGTGCCCACTCGGCGGCCATCGAGCGCGTGAGGTGATGAACCGCGGCCTTCGATACGTTATACGGGGTCTGTGGCTGCGGCCGATTGCAGATGGTCCCCGACATAGAGCCGAGATTCACGATAGAGCCCCGCTTCATCGCGATCATGTGCCGGCCGAAGGCCCGCGAGCACCAGAACACGCCGTTGACATTGACGTTCATCATTCGAAGCCAGTCGGCATCGGTGACATCTTCCGACGGAATGCCGCTCTGGCCGATTCCGGCATTGTTTACCAGGATCGTGGCCGGGCGGCCCCCTTCCGCGAGTTCAGTCGCGATCGCCTCCATGCGCTCGGCATCCGTGACATCGCCGACCCGCAGCTCGACGTCATAGCCTTTGTCCCGCAATGCAAGTGCGTCCTGCGCGTCGGCTTCAGTGCGCTCTATGACGACGATCGCGGCGCCGGCTTCAGCCAGTGCGTGCGCACAGCAAAGACCGATGGCACGGCCGCCGCCAGTGACGACCGCGCGTTCGCCGCTGAGACGAAATTTGTCCTGGTAACTCATGGTTCGGCTCCTCCTCAAACGTCAAATGCGCTAAACGGATGTCGACGTCGCGGCCCGTCTCAACCCAATCTCGAAAGACGCCGGAGCCTCTTCAAGGATTCGACAAGCAGTCGTTCATTCGCCAACATTCCTTTCAGATGGGTTCTGGCCAGGCGTTCGACCAATTCTTCTCCTTCGGAAGTAAGGCCGATGAGCACGCTTCGCTTGTCTTCCGCCGAGGGAATACGCACGGCAAATCCTGCTGTCGCGAGTCTGTCCACGAGCTGCACTGCGCCATGGTGCTGCAGAAGCATCTGGTCGGCAAGATCGCGCACCATGATCTGGCCGCCGGGCGCGACCTTGATCACCAACAGCGCCTGATATTGCTGGGATGTCACCCCTGCCTCAGATACCGCGGCTTCGCTGAAAGAAAGAAATAGCCGCATGGCCAGCCTCACTCCGGCAAGACCTTCATAGATACCCGAATCCAGCGGACGGCTAGCCTCAACTTCGTTTTCGTCTGATCGACTGGACCGCTTTCCTGAGGGCATGCAAATTTTCCTTTATTTATATCATGGCATGATATATTTTCATGATGTCCGCACTGGGAGGACGTTCGCGGGCGCGCCACACTGAGCGCTCAGGCTAGGTCCGTATGCGCCAGGGTGCCACCACTGCAGCGCTCGCGAACATTATCCCAAAACTTCGTGACTGAAAGGGGCACCGCTTGGACGATCTCAACGCCAATATCGATGGATCGATCGTATTGGATCGCGACATGCGGTTCTTTGGATCTATTGCGGGCTCGCTGACGGTTCCTGCCGGCCGACGGTTCGAACTTCACGGAAGCATTGGGCGCGATCTCATTGTCGAGAAAGGCGCGGCCGCGATCGCTTGCTGAACGATTCACGGCAACCTGATCAACAAGGGGGGAGATGTATTGCTGAGTGGATCTGCGGGGGACATCCAAGATCTGGATGCCGCCAAGTCAACCCGGAAGGAAGCCTGATCGCGTTTTGCAATCACTCGTCAGCAACGGCACAATTTAAGAGGATCTGTGTGACCGTTTATCTTTGGGCGCTTTATCGGCCACGCATTGAACCCAAAAGGGGCTTTGGTGACTTAGGACATCTCATTCGGTGGCTGGAACGGCAGCAGCTTCCAGGAGAGGCGCCTTCGGATTGGGTGGTGATGCTGCTCAAAGTCGCCGAAAGCGATGGCCGATCTGTTTACATTCATGACGAGGGAGGTCCGGACCAGTGGACGCTGACGCTCAGCCGAACCGGTGTCGACGCCTTGCCAAGATGTTGAGCAAAGCAGAAGCAGGAATTATGCTGCCGGAGTTACGAGTGGACCTATCGAGCCCGTTTCGCAGCTTATCTCCGATAAGTTGCCGGAATAGTGTGAATTCATTTTCGGCCGCCGTAGCGATGGTTTCGGTTCTGGCCACGTCGGCGCATGCGCAGGCGTTGCGGCCAACTCCTTCAATGAATCGTTTGGCCGACTGCACCGAAGTGGTGGAACACGTCCTGTCGAAGACCAGCGGTCGGCTGCTGTCGTTTCGTCAAGGCGACGAGAAATGCACTGTGATCATTCTCTTGCAAAAGGATGGCGAACGTCCCGAGAAGATCGTGCTGCATATCGATCGCAATCACGCATCCGCAGACGCTGAATAGTGTCGATTGCTCGCCGTTCGATCCGTTCGGGCACCTACAGAGCAGCCGGAGAGACCAAGTGCATCAGTGTCGCACCGAACTCGTAGTAGGTCGCCTTGATGCTGCTGAAACGCTCTGCGTAATGCTCGATTGGATCGATCGGCAGTGGATCGGGATTGCCATCAAGAAGGGCAGTGGCGGCCTGCGTGCCGAATACGGTACCTGGTCCGATGCCCCGGCCGGAATAGCCGAAACAGGCATAGGCGTTCGGCCCGAAAGCGATGATTTTCGGTACGTGGTCGTCCGTCATCGCGATCCTGCCACGCCAAACATAGTCGAAATTGAGCTTGGCAATCGCCGGGAAGAGCTTTCGAAGCTTGCGTCTGGCCCATGCGCGATGGACAGCAGCCCCTGGCCCCTCGGTGTTGCCGATGCCGCCGACAATCATTCGGCCTGCATGATCTACGCGGAAAGAGGACATTACCGGCGCCGTATCCCAGCAGCCTTCACCACCCGGTAATATCTGGCTGCGCGCTGTTTCCGGGATGGGTTCCGTGGCGAACTGGCAATAACTCACCGGAGTGTATTGCGGGCTGAAAGGCGCTTTAATGCCAAGCTGATAGGCATTGGTCGCCAAGAGCAACGCTTTTGCCCGCACCGTATGACCGTTGGCCTCCACCACCCAGAGATCGTTCTGCCGGTTTATCGAGGAGACGGGCGTTTTGCTGTGAATTGTTGCGCCCCTTTTTTGAGCGGCACGCGCAAGTCCCCGGCAATAGGACAGCGGTTGAATGGTGCCTGCGCGTGGATCCAGCAAACAGCCGTGGTATGCGGTTGTCCCCGCGCGCCGGCTCGTCTCCGCAGCATCGAGAAGCTTCAGCGGAGCGCCGTAACGGTTGCCCTGCCGATAGCGTTCCTCCAAATCCCTCAGCCCCGATTTGGAATGCGCCAGGTGCAAGGTCCCATTATGCGTTGCTTCGCAATCGATCCGCTCGCGTTCGATCAGGCTGAAAACCCTGCGTGGTGCGTCGGCTAGAATGTCGATCAGGCGACGACCGGAGGCCTCCCCCATCTGGGCAATGACGGTGTCGGGCCGCAGCCACAATCCGGCATTGACTAATCCGACATTACGACCGGAACCGCCGTGGCCAACCGTCTCGGCCTCGAGAACACAGACCGAAGCTCCGCGTGAAGCGGCCTCAAGCGCCGCCGCCAATCCTGTGAAGCCGCCACCCACGATGACGAGATCAACCGTCAGATTGCGATCGAGCGGCAAGGCGTCACTGTGTTCACGTGCGCTTGCACGCCAAAGGATGGATTCCGCGGTCATCTTGCCTTCTCAACATTCTGGTCGCCCGATTTCGGATTCTGATCTGCGACCCGCCTCTTTCATTGCAGTTTCGAGCAAGCCTCCGAAATCCGGCGCAAGGCTTCAATCAGCTCCGTTTCCGAGGTGGCATAGGAGATCCGGAAATAAGGTGACAGTCCGAAGGCGGAGCCGGGGACTACGGCAACATGGGCCTCTTCCAGCAGATAGTCGGTAAAATCGCTGTCCGCCTCGATGCGCTTGCCCTTGGGCGTCCGTTTGCCGATCACGCCGCTGCAGCCGGCGAAGGTGTAGAACGCGCCTTCGGGGACGCGGCAGGTGATGCCGGGAATTGCGTTGAGGGCGGAGACGACAAGGTCGCGGCGGTGCTTGAAACCCGCCTGACGTCCCTTGAGAAAGTCCTGCGGACCGTTCAGCGCCTCGACGGAGGCCGCCTGGCTGACGGAACAGGGGCAAGACGTCGCCTGGCTCTGGATCACCGCCATCGCCTTGATCAGCGCTTTTGGGCCGCCGGCATAGCCGATGCGCCAGCCGGTCATAGCGTAGGCTTTCGAGACGCCGTTGATCGTCAGCGTGCGCTCCTTGAGCCGCGGTTCGATGCCGACCGGGGTCACGAACTCGAAGCCGTCATAGACGATGTGCTCGTACATGTCGTCGACCATCAGCCAGACATGCGGATGGCGAAGCAGCACTTCGATGAGCGGCCGATAGTCGGCTTCGCTGTAGGCTGCGCCCGATGGATTGGATGGCGAGTTGAGCAACAGCCAGCGTGTCCTCGGCGTGATCGCCTTTTCCAGTTGATCGGCCTTGAGCCGGAAGCCGACTTCGGCGTCGCAGGGGAGCAGCACCGGCACGCCGCCGCAAATCTCCACGATATCCGAATAGGACGTCCAGTAAGGCGTCGGGATGATGACCTCATCGCCTGGATCGATGCTTGCCATGAAGGCGTTGAACAGTATCTGCTTTGCCCCGGTCGCCACGGTAATTTCGTCGAGCGCGTAGTCGGCGTCATTTTCCCGCTTGAATTTCGCGGCGATCGCCTTCTTCAGTTCGGGCGTGCCGTCCAGCGCGGTGTATTTCGTTTCACCGCGGTCGATCGCTGCCTTCGCGGCTTCTTTCACATTATCGGGCGTGTCGAAATCGGGTTCGCCGGCGCCTAAGATGATGACCGGAAGACCGTCACGCTTCATCGCGATGGCGCGCGCGCCGATCTGCAGAATTTTCGAGACGCCGATCGACGCGATCCGCGAGGCCGGCCTGAAGCTGATCGCGTCGATTTGGGTTTGTGTGTTCGTGGCCATTGGCTCGATACCGCTCGTCATTCGATGTCGAAGGAGACGCCCTGGGCAAGCGGCAGAGCCTTCGAATAGTTCACCGTGTTGGTGGCGCGGCGCATGTAGGCACGCCATGCGTCCGAGCCGGATTCGCGGCCGCCGCCGGTTTCTTTCTCGCCGCCGAACGCGCCGCCGATTTCAGCTCCCGAAGTGCCGATATTGACATTGGCGATGCCGCAATCCGACCCGTCGGCCGCGAGGAAGCGCTCGGCTTCCTGCATGTTCAGCGTGAAGATGGAAGACGACAAGCCGGCTGCTACGGCGTTGTGCTCTTCGAGCACCTGGTCGAAGTCGGAATATTTCATCACGTAGAGGATCGGCGCGAAGGTCTCTTCGAGCACCGGGCCCGCCTGCCTCGGCATTTCGACGATCGCCGGCTGGACGTAGTAGGCCGGGTCCCGGCTCGCAGCCGCAACCCGCTCACCGCCGGTAACAATGCCGCCTTCAACCCTCGCCGCCGACAGCGCCTTCTGCATGTTGTCGAAGGCTGCCTTGTCGATCAGCGGACCGATGAGGGCGTTGGTTTCGAAAGGATTGCCAATGGAAACGGTTGAATAGGCCTTTTTCAGGCGCGGAACGAGCTGGTCGTAGATGCTCTCGTGTACGAAGAGACGGCGCAGCGTAGTGCAGCGCTGTCCGGCCGTCCCCATGGCGCCGAAGGCGATGGCGCGCAACGCCATGTCGAGATCGGCGGAGGGGCAGACGATGCCGGCATTGTTGCCGCCCAGCTCGAGGATCGAGCGGGCGAACCGCTTGGCGAGACGTGGGCCAACTTCCCTGCCCATGCGCGTCGAGCCGGTGGCCGAAACAAGCGCAATCTTCTCGTGATCGACCAGGACCTCGCCGATCGCGCGATCACCGACCAGGACCTGGCTCAGGCTCTTCGGTGCGTCGCCGAAGCGGGCAAGGGCGCGCTCGAGGATTGCCTGGCAGGCGAGCGCCGTCAGCGGTGTCTTCTCCGAGGGCTTCCAAACGACGGGGTTGCCGCAGACGAGCGCAAGCGCGGCGTTCCACGACCAGACGGCGACCGGAAAATTGAAGGCCGATATGATGCCGACGACACCGAGCGGATGCCAGGTTTCCATCATCCGGTGGCCCGGGCGCTCGGTCGCGATCGTCAGACCGTAGAGCTGGCGGGACAAACCCGCAGCGAAATCGCAGATGTCGATCATTTCCTGGACCTCGCCCAGACCTTCCGAAATGATCTTGCCGGCTTCGATCGAGACGAGGCGGCCGAGATCGGTCTTGGCGGCACGCAATTCTTCGCCCAGAAGGCGAACCAGTTCGCCGCGCTTTGGCGCAGGCACGAGACGCCATGCCTTGAAGGCCTCATGTGCCGCTTCGATCGCCTTGGTGGCCTCGGCTGCGGACACGGTCTTCACCCGGGCAATCTCTTCGCCCGTTACCGGGCTATAGGACGCGATGTCGCCGCCGGTCCAGACGGCGCGATCAACGCCCAGCTTGTCGAGAAGGCCTGCGGTTTCCATTTTCACGTCGATGGTCATGATCTGTCTCCACTCTTATTGTCTTGGAATGCCGCGGATATGGCAAATTTCAGAAGGTCACCGCGCCGAGCGCGCCAGGTGAGGTGATTGCTTTCAGACCGGATGCCAATCGGCGAATCTCGGCCGGGGTGTACTTGTTGTAGAAAGCCTGGTTCTTGCGACCAATCGCATGTTCGGCGCTGAAACTGCCGCCGAACTCTTCGACCGCAACGGCAAAAACCCATTCGCGCAACGCCATCTCGAATCCGGTGTCGACAAGCCTCGGATCATTTTTGTCCACGACGAGATTGAAGTGCACGCCGCCGTCGCCGATATGGCCGAAGTCGCAGATCGTTATCCCCGGAAAGTGCTTGGGCATTTCGGCCCTCATATGGGCAAGAAAACGCATGATGTCGCCGCGGCGGAAGGATAGATCGAAGGCGATCAGCCGTCCCATGTGCTTCACGCCTTCCGATAGAGCGTGACGCAAAGCCCATATCTCGTGCGGCGGGCCGACGAGAGCATCGGCAAGCGCAGCGTCCTCCCTCTCCCACAGGCAAGCCAGCACCTCTTCCAGCACGCCATCGAGCGGCTGTTCACCCTCACGCGGCAGGTTGGAGCGGGAAATCTCCGCAAGGATCACGTATTCCGGCACGATGCCGCCCTGAAACGGATTGCGCAGCGAAGGCACATGATCGAGCGCCGCGCGGACCGCATTGCCGGACATGCCTTCGAAGGCGGAAAGATAGCGGCCGAGCGCTTCTTCCATCGCAAAGAGAAGGGTTGGCACTTGCTCGCCCGACGTCGGCACGAGCAAAGCCGTCGCTGTCTGGCGCGGTGCCGGTTCGAGGTTCAGCACGCATTCGGTGATCACGCCGAAAGCACCGGACGTGCCGATGAAAAACTGCTTCCAATCGACGCCCGTGTTGTTTTTGCGCAGGCTCGACGAAAGATCGAGGACAGTGCCGGTCTCGTCGGCCAGCACGACGGTCAGGCCGAGGGTGTTGCGGCGCACGTCGCCATAGCGCAGGAATCGCGAGCCGCCAGTATTCGTCGCAATCATGCCGCCGACGAGGGGGTCTGCCCCGAGATCAATCGGGAAGAAAAGGCCGCTCTCCTGCAGCTTCCCATTGAGGTCGGAAAGACGAAGACCAGCGCCGACTTTCACGGTGCGGTTGACCCGATCGAGTTCGTAAGTGCTGGTCTGGCGTTCAAGGCTGAGGACGCCTTGGCGACCGCTGTCGTCGGGCGTCGAGCCCGAGACGAGCCCAGTATTGCCCGACTGCGGCACGAGCGCGATATCGTTCCTGACGCAATAGGCAACAACCGCGGAAACCTCTTTCGTGGAAGCGGGCCGCGCCACAAATGCCGCTTTTCCCCGATCATAGCGCGCGCCGGTCTCGTAAGCCGTGACGTCGGCTGCCTCGGTGAGCAGACCTTTCTCGCCGAGCAGGCTGTTGAGTGCTTCGATATGGCGTGCCTCGATCATTATTCGCCCGTCATTCTGCGGCGGCAGCCGTGTTGAGGACAGCCATGCACATTGCCAGGGAGGCCCGCTCGATGCCTGCATAATGCGCGAATTCATCGAGAACCGAGGCGCCGAGGTCGCGTTCGAACATCACCTGATTGGGGCTTGCGACGAATTCCTGCGCCGCGTCATCGCCAAGGTTCGACTGAAAGATGCCGGCGGCGCTGACTGGCAGAAAATCCTCGTAAACAATCGGATCGAACTGAACGAGACCGTCCTCGATTGCCGTTTCAAGGTCGGCCTTTCGCTTCGAGACAGCCTTGCCCTTTTCCGTCAGCGAGTAGCTGAAATAGCCGAGCCCGGCTTTGCGGATGCCATTCCAATCGTCCGGAAACGCCTGGAAGACGGCGGCAAGTGCGGCTTCGTATTCGCCGGCGTTGGAACCGTCGGCGGCCGGCCGGACGCGGGCGCGGGTGTCCTTCAAGAGCTTGTCGTAGAGGCCTCGGCCCTTCGGCGTCAGTGCGACGCCGCGCTGCTCGATCTCGCCGAAACGGGCAGTGTGCGAGCCAGCTTGCCAGGCGCCGTGCTCGCCGGCGAATGAAACGGCTTCTTCCAGGGCCTTGAAAGAGGTTTGGCGAAGCAGGATGGGGCACTTGCGGGTCGGCGGTCCCTCGACGATCGCTTTCGGCGCTATTCCTTCCTCCGGCATCAACGCCTGAACCTTGTCGATATCGAGCGTGCGCGGCGTCAGATGATTGATATGCGGCCCCTTGAAGGAGACGACGTCGGCGATCAGCCGATGCGCGTCATGAAGGCGCTTGTACATGCCGGCGCTGACGATGGCGCGATCATGCCAGCGGAAGGTTTCCAGCACTTCCCGCACAAACCCTGCCGCATCGGAAGCATCGAGACCGCCATCCCGCTCCGCCTTCTCCACCAGCCGAACCGCTTCGTCCGTGAAAATCTTGCGGGCTGCGAGGACTTCGGCGGCCTCCTTGCGCAGCATCTCATCAGCGATCAGATCGAGGCGGAGCAATGACGTGAAGACACGGAACGGATTGCGCTTCAGGCTTTCTTCGCCCACGGGCCGAAAGGCGGTGGAGTGGACAGGAACGCCGGCTGTCGATAGGTCATAATAGCCGACCGGATACATGCCCATGACAGCGAAGGCGCGGCGCATCATCGTAAGCTCGTGCGGCGTGCCGAGACGGATGGCGCCATGGCGCTCTTCGGAGATGCGGCTGAGAGAATCCGTCGCTTCCAGGCGAGCCTTTAGCTGCGGATCGGCGGCAAGAGCCTCATCGTTCACCCTGGCCACGAGCGACATCAGCGTGCCATAGGCCGGCACCTCGTTGCGATACATGGCGGACATGGCGGCTGAAAAGTCCGAACGGATGGTATCGGCCGTTACGAAGCTCACGTTTGTCATCGTGTCGCACCTCAGCAAAAGGATTATTCATTCTTGATTTTCATGATATGCCGAAAGCCGACCCCAATCTTGCGATGATTTCGACCTAGTTGATGCGAGTAAGGAATGAACCTAAGCCGTTCCATCATCCCCGATCTAGCCGTTCTCCAGGCATTCGAGTGCGCAGCGCGCCATGGAAGCTTCACGCAAGCCGCGCTGGAGCTGAACCTCACCCAAAGCGCAGTCAGCCGCCAGATCCGAACGCTGGAGACCCAACTGCACGTCAATCTGTTCGAGAGAATCAGAAAACGCGTGGTTCTGTCCTCCGCCGGCAAAGCGATGCTGCCCGAAGTAAGGCGGCTGCTGGCACGCACCGAAGAAATGGTGTTGCGGGCAATGGCTTCCTCGGATGGCAAGAATGTCCTGTCCATCGCCACGCTCCCGACCTTTGGAAGCCGTTGGCTTCTTCGGCGTCTTCCTGATTTCCTGAAAGACAATCCGAACACGGTTTTGAACATCGCCTCGCGCTCGGAGCCGTTCGATCTGACGCTGGAGGATTTCGATCTTGCCATTCACTATGGGCAACCGGTTTGGGCGCACGCCACCTGCACCTATCTTTGCAGCGAGCTCATTTTGCCCGTTGCCAGCGCGTCCCTGTTGAACTCGTTCCCCGTCACCCAAGCCCAGGATTTGGAACAGGGCCCGCTTCTTCATCTGGCAACGCGGCCGAGATTATGGGCCGAATGGTTCCAGTTGAACGGCTGTGAGGGGTTCAGCCCGTATCATGGAAGCCGGTTCGATCAGTTCAGCATGATCATCGAGGCCGCGATACTCGGGCTCGGTTTTGCGCTGCTTCCAAAATATCTGATCGAAGAGGAGATCGCTTCGGGGCGCCTTCAAATTGCGTGGGACAGGCCGATGGCGACCACCAACAATTACTACATCGTCACGCCCGAAATGAAGCAACAGTCATTGACGACAAAAAAGTTTCAGGAGTGGCTCCTCAGCCAAGTCGCCTGACAACTCGGTGCCAATCGCTATGATCAATCATTCGGACATTATCGACGACGACATGTTCACTCTCGCCGAATAGCCGGGCTGCCCGCTTATATGCATAGCGACGGCAAAACCAGCGACAATCGAGCACAGCACGATAAGAAGGGGAATGATGATCAGTCCTAAAGTTCCTCCGGCAGATCTTATAGTTTGCAGATCCTTCTTTGTGGAAATCAGCGCCGCCAACGGGGTATGCGATTTCACCAGCGTGCCAGCCGGCTTGCCATTATTGGGGCCACCTCGCCTCGAACTTGGACTGGTCCTTTTGAACTGCAGCATTTCAGCCACCTGATTGCATAGAGAACCGTGAGCACGATCCCACCAGGACCATGCTCCGCCTCAAAACGCCGGAGCCATCAGGCAAGGCGCCTGACGACGGTCCGAGCAGACCTGCCTTCAGCGCCTATTATATATCATGTTATGATATAAATTAAGGGAATACCGATCGATTTCGGCTCGTCCCATTTCGAGGCCGCGCCCGGGGAACTCTTGATCGCCCAAACCATTAATCAACAATGTCTAGCCGCAACAATCATCCTGTTGTCGTCGTCACCGGTGCTTCCGCCGGCGTTGGACGCGCCGTCGTACGGCGGTTTTCCGGCGATGGAGCGAAGATAGCGTTGATCGCGCGTGGTCGCGACGGCCTCGATGCCACCGCCCGCGAGGTGGAAGATGCTGGTGGGACCGCTCTCGTATTGCCTTGCGACGTCGCGGATGCGAGCGCCGTGGAACACGCCGCAGAAGCCATCGAAGATGCCCTTGGACCGATCGACATCTGGATCAACGTCGCCTTCGCCGGCATCCTTTCACGCTTCGTCGATATTTCGCCAGAAGACTATCGGCGCGTAACGGATGTCACCTATCACGGTCAGGTCAACGGCACCCGGGCCGCGCTGAAGCGCATGCTGCCGCGCAACCGCGGTTCGATCGTGCTCACCGGTTCGGCGCTTGCCTATAGAGGCATTCCCCTACAGTCGGCCTATTGCGGCGCCAAACATGCGATCCAGGGTTTTCAGGATGCCTTGAGGGCGGAACTCTTTCATGCTCGAAGCCGCGTCCATGTTTCGATGGTGCAACTGCCGGGCATCAACACGCCGCAATTCGACTGGATCAAGACCAATCTGCCCATGAAGCCCAAGCCCGCAAGTCCTCCCTACCAGCCGGAGGTCGCTGCCGAGGCTATTCATTTCGCGGCGTTTCACAGGCGCAAGCAAATCATGGTCGGCCTGCCGACGCTCGAAGCTATTTGGGGAGACCGCTTGGCGTCGACCCTTCTGGATCGTTACCTCGGCCGGACCGGATTCAAGAGTCAACAGGATGCGGAACGGATAGCCTACGACCGCCAGGATAACTTGTGGCAACCGGTGCCCGGCGACCACGGCGCACATGGTCGCTTCGACGCCGAGGCTCGACGCTTCAGCCTGCAACTCCTCCTGACCATGAAACGCAACTGGCTGATTGCCGGCGTTTTGGCGGCAGGACTTGGCGTGCTTGCCTCACGGCGAAGCCGGGAACTGCAATAGAGAGCTTGGCGTCCCTGTTGGGGGGACATGCCACGCTTTCGACGGACAAGTTGCGGCTCTGCGACCTTTTGTCTTCGAATAGGAACATTCTGAACTTCGGACCGTTCGAGGCACATCCGAATTTCTATGGAGCCGAAACATGGCGATGACGGTTGGCGATTTCATTGTAAGGCGCCTGCTGGAGTGGGGCGTGCGTCGAATGTTCGGCTATCCCGGCGATGGCATCAACGGCATGTTCGGGGCACTGAACCGCGCAAAGGACAAGATTTCATTCGTGCAAGCCCGGCACGAGGAAATGGCCGCATTCATGGCGTCCGCCTATGCCAAGTTTTCCGGTGAACTCGGYGTCTGCATAGCCACCTCCGGCCCCGGGGCGGCTCATCTGGTGACGGGTCTTTATGATGCCAGACTGGATCACCAACCGGTTCTGGCGATCGTCGGACAGCAAGCCCGCCGCGCCATAGGCGGTCACTACCAACAGGAAGTCGACCTTGCCGCCTTGTTCAAGGATGTAGCGGGCGATTTCGTTCACCAGGCCGCGATGCCCGGACAAGTGCGGCATCTCGTTGACCGCGCCGTTCGGATCGCCTTAGCCAACAGAACCGTCACGGCTATCATCCTGCCCAGCGACCTTCAGGAAATGCCCTACGAGGAACCGCCTCGGAAGCATGGAACGATACATTCGGGCATCGGTTTCAGTCCGCCGCGCGTCGTTGCACACATCGAAGATCTCAAGGCTGCGGCCAATATTCTCAACCGTGGCAAAAGGGTTGCCATGCTCGTCGGCGCTGGCGCACTGAAGGCCACCGACGAGGTGATCGAGGTCGCAGACCGCCTCGGGGCCGGCGCCGCCAAGGCGCTTCTCGGAAAGGCTGTCTTGCCGGACGATCTTCCCTGGGTCACCGGGTCGATCGGCTTGCTTGGCACAAAGCCTTCCTGGGACCTGATGCGGGATTGCGATACGCTCCTGATGATCGGATCGGGCTTCCCCTACTCCGAATTCCTGCCTGAAGAAGGCCAGGCGAAAGCCGTTCAGATCGATATCGCCCCGAGCATGCTGTCGCTGCGTTATCCGATGGACGTCAACCTTGTCGGMGATGCCGCCGAGACCCTCAAAGCTCTTTTGCCGCTCCTCAATCAGAAAGACGATACGTGGCGCAAGCAAATCAAAAAGAATGTCTCGGAGTGGTGGGACACGCTGAAAGAGCGCGCGCTTGTCGACGCTAATCCCGTCAATCCTCAGCGCGTCACGTGGGAACTCTCGCCCCGCCTGCCGGAGCGCGTCATCCTCACCAGCGACTCAGGYTCCTGCGCCAACTGGTATGCGCGCGATCTCAAGATGAAGCGAGGCATGATGGCCTCCCTGTCGGGCGGACTGGCATCGATGGGGGCGGCTGTGCCCTATGCGATCGCCGCCAAATTTGCCCATCCCGATCGCCCGGTCATCGGTCTGGTCGGCGACGGCGCCATGCAGATGAACAATATGGCCGAATTGATCACGGCGGCAAAATACTGGCAGGACTGGACGGATCCACGTTTCATCATCTGTGTCTTCAACAATGAAGACCTCAATCAGGTGACCTGGGAGCAGCGCGTGATGGAAGGCGATCCGAAGTTCGACGCATCGCAGAAAATTCCGAACGTCCCCTATCATCGTTTCGCCGAGCTCATCGGCCTGAAAGGAATATATGTCGATCGCGCCGACAACGTCGGTCCGGCATGGGACGAAGCCTTGGCCGCCGAACGCCCGGTCCTTCTCGAGGTAAAGACCGATCCGGAAGTGCCGCCGCTGCCGCCGCACATCACCTTCGAACAGATGCAGCACATCACCGAAGCTTTAATGAAGGGCGATCCGCATGAGGCCGGCATTATCAAAGGTACCGCGAAACAGCTCCTTCGTGCTCTCCTGCCTGGCGGAGACGACAAGTGACGTCTGTTTCACCATTGATCGATCGCCTCGAATGCGCCGCTTATAAAATTCCCACCGATGCCCCGGAGGGAGACGGCACCTTCGAGTGGGATTCGACGACAATGGTCATGGTCGAGATTTGGGCGGGCAGCCATTGCGGTATCGGATATACCTACGCGGACGCTGCAGTCACGGGCCTGATCGCAATCTTGAAATACACGCTGATGGGATCGGAATGTTTCGACATTCCCTCCATTCTTGAATGTCTGGCGATCAAGGTCCGCAATTCCGGGCGATCCGGCTCGACAACACCTTGCGACGCCGGGTCTGCCGAGGCTTGATATATCAAGTTCATTTGAGATCCATATTCGACAGGATGTTGGCGACTGCCCGACCGGCCGCGATGACCGCACCGGCGAGATAGCCGGGTTCGGCGGGGCTGGTCTCGCTTCCGGCCAGCCACAGGCGGCCTTTCCACGCGCCGGATACCCATAGCGAGCGCCCCGGCATTGGATGCCCGCCGCTTACACGATCTGCGACGGTGGCTGTCAGCGGATCGGCTGCCCAGTCCTTGAACAGAACCGACTGCGGTTTGAGCGCATCGGACCCGAAAAGCTTGGCAAGCTGTGCGAGGCAAGCTTGTTTCAACATTTCCTCGCCGAGTGTCGCCCGCTGATCCGCACCGACACCAAGAAAGCCGAAGAGGGCCGCCTTGCCCGAGGCGGTCGTCGCATCATGGATTTCCATCAGTGGCCCCACCATGCTCTGAGCGGTGCCCGAAAGTCCAGCGGCCCGCCAGAACGGCTCATCATATATGGCGAAAAACTTCGCATGCGGCGCCATCCATGTCGGCGTGTCGCGCCATCGGGCAGCGGTCGCCGGATCTTGTTCGGGGCTGAAGGTTACGGTCGCTTCCAGCAGCCGCGGCGGCAATGCGGCCACGACCTGCTCGGACCGGAGGAGATCGACTTGGCCATCGCTTCTTTCCAGCGTGAGCTCAGTCCCGGCATCGGATAAGGCAATCGCCGTCACCTTTGCATCGACAAGAATTCGGTCGGCTGGTATGTCCCCAGCCAGCGCGCGCACCGCCGCGGCAGTACCGCCGGAGAGCCTCATCGACGACTGTTCCTGCATTGCGGGCATGTAGCGCTGCGGCTTTTCCCGAGACATCCGTTCGAACATTACATCGCCCTCGCCGTTCTGCGGAAAGGAGTGCAGGCCAAGTTCGCCGACGAGCGTGTCCATCGCCGGCTGCATCTGCGGCCAGTACCATGAGGGACCTAGGTCGAACCCGTCATCTGTCGGCTTGCCGGATTCATTGGCGGTCAGAATACGGCCGCCCAGCCGGTTTCTGGCTTCCACGACTGCCACGTCGACGCCCGAAGCGTGAAGCGCGCGTGCTACATACAATCCGGCGAGGCCCGCTCCGACGACGGCTACTCTGCAAGCTTTCATTTCACTTGTCCTTGTGCGCTTCGGAACCATCGAAGACGCATACGTCATCATGAAGGAGAGGCGCCAACTTGTACCAGACCCGCACACCGTCCTGTCCGACGCGAGCTCGAAAAGGTTGCCCCGGAGGGAGGCGCAGCCAAGACCAGCGCGCGAGCTCATCACCCGCTTCGGTCAAGGAGCCGTCGATCACCAAGAGTTCAAGCCCCTGCGGATTGGTCAGCTCGACATCGGCGTTTGCCTGCCAGTCCTCAAGCATCACATGCTCGCCCGCGCCCTCGAAAAGGATCTTCGAAGACATGACCCCATCGCGAAGCTCGCCTGCCTCACCTTCACCGGGCAGCCGGACAATCCGTTCGCGATCGTCTTGCTTGAACTGCCAAAGCTTCACGAGGATCACACACCCCTCCTCGCTTTGCGGTGCATGCCCGGTTCCTGGGGGATTTCGAACATAGGTGCCGGCCGGGAAGTCGCCGCTCTCGTCCTGGAATACGCCGTCCAGAACAAGAAATTCTTCGCCGCCCGGATGCTCGTGATGCGAAAAACGGCTGCCGGCGGCGTAGCGCACGATGGAAGTGGCGCGGGCCTTCTCGCCACCGATGCGAAAAAGCATCCGCCGGTCCACGCCCGCCACCGGGCTCGGCAGCCATTCGAGCCGGGCGGCATGGACGATAGCGCGCCTTAAGAGGTCGTCGTTGAGTAGCATGTTCAAAGCTCCGATCTACCGCCGTCGACGACGATTTCCGCCCCGAGCATGTAGCTCGACGCGTCGCTGGCCAGGAAGAGGACGGCGGACGCGATCTCTTCCGGCCTGCCCATGCGTCCGATTGGCACCTGCGCACCAACCCGGTCCGCATAGGCGCGGAACTCTTCCTCGCTCTGGTTCTTTCCGCGGTGGATCGGCGTTTCGATCGAGCCGGGACCGACGGCATTCACCCGGATCTTGCGGTCGATCAGTTCAGCCGACATCGTCCGTGCAAAGGAGCGAACAGCCGCCTTGGAAGCGGAGAGGATCGCACGTCCAGGCATACCGACCTGGTTCAGCCAGGAGGTATTGAGGACGATGGAGCCGCCGTCGCGCATGAGCGGGAGCACTGCCTGCACGGTAAAGAAGACACTTTTTACATTCGCATCCATGATTCTATGATAGGTCTCCTCGTCGGCCGTTGCGAGCGGCGTAGCGAGCGCGATGCCCGCATTGGCAAACAGGATGTCCAGCGATCCGAACGCCTCTTGAAGCGTCTCTCTCATCTGCCTTAGATCATCGAGCGAGGAGACGTCGGCCTGGATCGCAAGGGCCTCGCCGCCGAGTTCGGCCATTGCGCAATGAAGTTTTTCCGACGACCGGCCGGCGACGGCGACGCGCGCGCCATTGTCACGCAGCGCCTTGGCGGCCGCCAGACCAATTCCGCTCGAACCGCCCGTAACGAGCGCCTTTTTCCATGAAGCATGAGTGCTACTCCTGTTGCTGCCCGACATATGCGACCTTCAGCGTTGCCTTGGCGAGGCAAACGAGCCATACCGGATAGAAAGAAAATCTTTGTCGATCGAGGACGAGCGGAAGGCAGGCGTCATGAGAAACCTTGCGAGGCTAAAATCTCTTCAGGCTCTTGAAGCCGCGGCTCGACACGGCAGTTTCGTCGGCGCAGCAACGGAGCTGGACGTCACGCCGCCTGCGGTCGGCCAGCTCGTGCGCTCGCTGGAAGACTGGGTCGGCTATCCTCTGTTCCGCCGAAGCCGATCGGGCACGGAGCGTCTGACGCCGATAGACGAGGCGCAGGACGCGCTTGGGGATATTGCGCAAGGACTCGATCTTCTGGAGGCTGGGCTGAAGAAGCTCAGAGGCCGAAAGGCCCGTTCGGTCGTTGTGGTGACGGCGTCTCAGGCTTTGGTCGCTAACTGGCTTCTTGCCCGGCTCGACGAGTTTTCGACGAACTACCCGAACATCGATGTCCGGCTCGACGTCTCCGATCGGGTGATCGATCTGGCGCAAGGGGAAGCGGATATCGGCATTAGGTGCGGCCTCGGCTCCTGGAAAGGCGTGAGGTCAACCTTTCTGATGAGCGAGGAGGTCATCGCGGTTTGCCAAAACCGGCTGTTACCGCAGGATCAGGACGTGACGTCCGGCTGGATCGCCGAACAGACGCTGATCCATGATGGAACGCCTCATCCGGGCGGCGACTTTCCCACCTGGGCGGAATGGCTGGCTAAAGCCGGTGCAAACCAGGCGCCGGCTGACCGTGGGCTGAAGATCAATTCCACGGCCGCCGTGATCCAGGCGGCCGTTGCCGCGAGGGGCATAGCCCTTGTGCGCAAAGCCCTCGTAGCGCAGGAACTCGACAGTGAAAGGCTGGTCCATCTCCTTCCGGAAGTCCGCTGGCCTGTGAAATGGGCCTATTACGTCGCCGCCTCACCGAAGGCGCTGCGCCGGTACGAGGTTGCCGCCTTTCATGATTGGCTCGCAGGTCGCGAGCCCCGGCCGTGATCGCCTGGAAGTTCATCGACCTTTCCGTCGGACGGCAGGACGCGCAGGCGGCATGACGCCGCCTGCGTGGGGAATACGTCCCGCGGCCTCGTTCCGGGGGAGGAACGCGACCGAAGAGGTTGCCACGAGCATTGACAGGCATTGTCGATGCTCGGACCAGTAACTTGCCGACACCAGATCATCTGTGGCCGCGGGCTTGCTTCTGGTCAGGCTTGAAAGCGATCGCCTCACGGTCATTGGATGCCTGCGGCGCCTGATCCTCTGCACTCTCGTGGCTCAMCCCGACCCGCCGCAGGAGCCGCTTGAGCACCTGTTCCAGATCGTCGACGAAGGTGAAGATGACCGGAATGACGATCAGGCTGAGCATCGTTGACATCAGAACGCCGCCGATCACCACGATGGCCATTGGCTGCCGGAAGCTCGAATCCCCGCCTGTCAAGCTGAGTGCAGCCGGCAGCATGCCCGAGGCCATGGCTATGGTGGTCATGACGATCGGCCGCGCCCGCTTGTGGCAGGCATCGACGAGTGCATCGAACCGGGACATGCCCTGGCGGCGAGACATGATCGCATATTCGATCAGCAGGATGGAGTTCTTCGTCACCACGCCCATCAGCATCAGCAGACCGATAACGGCGGGCATCGAGAAGCTGGTGCCAGTCACCACGAGCGGTACCAGCGCGCCGCCGAGCGAGAGCGGCAGGGCCATCAGCAGGGTGAGCGGCTGCAGGAAGTCATGGAAAAGCAGGACGAGGACGGCATAGATACAGAAGACGCCGATCGCCATTGCCAGCGCAAAACTCTGGAACAGTTCGGAGCTGCGCTGCAACTCGCCCTGTTCGACAAGAGTCACACCCGGCGGCAGATGCTGGAGCGCCGGCAGCGCCTTCGCCTCTCGGTTGACGTCGCCCAGGATGCGGCCGTTAAGTTCGACCGAGACCGTGACATTGCGCATGCGGTCGATGCGGTCGATCTCCGAAGGGCTGCCGCCGATGCGGATGTCGGCAATCGATCCGAGATCGACATTGCCGTTGGTGCCGGCGACGCGCATGCTCTTGATGTCGTCGAGACTGGTGCGCGTCTCAGGCGAGAAGCGGACGACGATCGGGATCTGCCGCTGTGGCAGGTTGAGCTTCGGCAGGTCGGAGGAATATTCCCCATTCGTTGCCACGCGCACGGCACTGGCGATCGCATTCGACGTTACCCCGAGCGCCGCGGCGCGCGCAAAGTCGGGCGTAATCTGGATTTCCGGCGCTTGCCTCGCCGCCGTCGATGTCACCGCGCCGATACCCTGCAGCGTGCGAAGCTGCTCCTCCAGCGCCGTGCTGGCGCTATCAAGTGCACCAGCATCGTCACTGGCAAGCGTGATCTCGAGCTTGGTGCCGTTACCGCCGCTACCGACCTCCACGCGCACACCGGGAAGGACGGAAAGCGCCTGCCGAATGTCATTTTCGATTTCCGACTGCTTACGGTCTCGATCGGCGATCGGGGTCAGCACGACGACGATCGTGGCCGAGCCGACATCGCTCGTGGTCGTGACGTTGGGTCCACCGCCGTTCGAAGATGCCGTACCGACGGAGGAAAAGACATGCGTTACGTCGCGCAGCTTGCCGATGATATCCGCAGCCTTCCGGGTCTTCGCGTCCGTCTGCTCGAGAGTGGCGCCGGGCTGCATGGTGAGCGTGACCTGGGTGCGGGCATCATCGGAAGCAGGCAGGAAGCCGGATTTCAGCAAGGGGATGGTGGATAGCGAGAGCGCGACGACGACAGCGGTTGCGGCAATCGTGGTCTCCCTATGGTTCAAAGCGGCCTTAGCGATCGTCATATAGCCGCGCATGATGCGCCCATCCTTCTCCTCCGCCGGATGGGCCTTCATGAAATAGGCTGCCATCATCGGCGTCAGCAAACGCGCCACGACGAGCGAGGCAACGACCGCGACGGAGGCGGTTATGCCAAATTGGCGGAACACAAGGCCCGGAATGCCGCTCATGAAAGCCGTCGGCAGAAAGACGGCAACCAGCGTGAAGGTGGTCGCGATGACGGCAAGCCCGATCTCGTTGGCCGCTTCCATAGCGGCATCCATCGGTCGCTTGCCCATCTGTAGGTGGCGGGCGATATTCTCGATCTCGACGATGGCGTCGTCGACCAGGATGCCGACCACCAGCGACAGCGCAAGCAGCGTGACGATATTCAGGCTGAAGCCGGCGAAATACATCACCAGGAAAGTCGGTATGACCGAGAGAGGCAGAGCCACCGCCGACAGGATCGTCGCGCGCCAGTCCCGAAGAAAAAACCAGACGACCACGACCGCCAGGATGGCCCCTTCGTAGAGCATGTGCATCGAACCATCATAGTTGTCGATGATCGGCCCGATCGTGCTGTAGGCCTCATCGATCTGCACATTGGGATGGGCGGCTGCGAACTGCTTGATCGCCTTGCCGACGTCAGACGCGACACCGCTGTCGGAAAAGCCGTTCGAACGCTTGATCTCGACGGCGATCACCGGCTTGCCGTCGAGATAGGCGATCGAGGAACGATCCGCGAAGCTGTCCTTGACCGAGGCGATGTCGTCCAGGCGGGCCTGCTGGCCATTGGCGAGTGGGATCCGCAGCCCCTTCAGCGCCTCGACCGACGGTAAGGCGCCGAGCGTACGCAGGGTCTGCCGGGTACCGCCGACTTCGCCAAGTCCGCCGGACGTATCCGCCTGCACGGCCTTTAGCTGCGACGATACGGTGGCGGCGGTGACGCCGACCGATGCCATGGTCTTAGGGTCGAGATCGACATGAACCTCACGGTCGACCCCGCCGATGCGGTTGACTTGCCCGACACCCTGCACCGACAGCAGCGCCTTCGTCAGATCATTGTCGACAAACCACGAAAGCTCGGTTTCGTTGAGAGCGGTCGAGCGGATGGCATAAGTGACGAGCGCGGAGCTCTGCACCGTGACCTTGGTGACGCTCGGCGACTCCATCTGCGCGGGCAGATCGGCCTTGACGCTGTCGACGGCATTGCGGACCTCATTGAGAGCTGTTTCACTGTCTTTCTCCAGCTTGAAGGACACCTTGATCGAGACGGTGCCGTCGGTGATCGTCGTCGTGATGTGGTCGAGATAACTCAAAGCAACAACGCTATCCTCGATGGTGCGGGCGACCTCGGTTTCAAGCTGCGTCGGCGCCGCGCCATCGAGGGTGGCGGTGACGCTGATCGTCGGCAGGTCCATATCGGGAAAATTCTGGACCGACAGATGGCGGAAGGCCAACAGCCCGCCGACGGCAAGCATGACAAATAGCAGGATCGCTGGGACAGGGTTACGGATCGAGAAGGCAGAGAAGTTCATCAGTTCGCCTCCGCAATCTTCACGAGGTCATGATCAGACAAAAAGGCACCGCCCGTGGTTACGACCTTCGCCGATCGGTCGATGCCGGAGACGATCTCGACCTCGCCGTTGTTGCGGCGACCGGTTTCCACGCGGACCCGCCGCACCCGCTTGTCCTCGCAGGCGGTGAAGAGATAGCTGATGCCATCGCGGAACACGATTGCCGTCTCGGGCACGGTCAGCGCCGGCGTGGTCTGCAGCTCGATGCTGCCCGTGACGTAGAGGCCGGTGCGCGGACGAACGTCGGCGGGAAGCGCGACATAGACGATCGCCCGGCTGGTGTCGGTGCTGACAGAGGGTCCGACCAGCCTCACCTTACCTGCGATGGCCTGGCCGTCCGGTCCGTTGATCGCGACGCTCAGGCCCTCCGAAATCCGCGGCAGATAACGCGCCGATACTTCGGCCTGCCATTCGACACGCTGCTGGCGCACCATGCGGAACAGCTCGGTGCCGGTGGAGACGACTGCGCCGAGGTCGGCGGAACGCGAGGTTATGAGGCCGTCGTCAACGGCTGTAATGGTTGTCTTCGCGAGCTTGATCTTTTCGCTGTCGAGCGCTGCTTCCTCGGATCTCAGGCTTGCCGTCGCCGTCTGCTCGTCGGCGAAATATTCGGTGATTTTCTCAGCGGAGAGAGCGCCAGAGGAGCGAAGCTGCCGCGCACGATCCGCGTCGGCCGTGGCTTTGGCGAGTTTCGCCTTGGCGGTGACAACAGCCGCCTCCTGTTTGCGAAGGTCTGCCAGCACGCTGTCCTGCGACAGCCGGGCCAGCGTCTGACCTTTCGTGACCACCGAGCCGACATCGACCAGAACTTCGGTGATGCGCAGGCCGCTCGTTTCGGAGGCGATGATTGCTTCCTGCCAAGGCTTCAACCAGCCGCTCGCGGGAACGGTCTCCGGCCAATCCCGTTGCGTCGGGGCCGTCAGAGAGACGGTGAGCGCGGGGGCGGCAACCTGTTCCGCCGTGGCATTGCGGAGAGGGAAAAGAAGCGCAACCGCGACGAATGCGGCGGCGAATGTCATGAATGGCTTTTTCAACGATGCATTCCTTGCGAGTTCCGGCACGGGCGCGGCTATTCCCGCCGCGCGACCGATGCCGCCACATTGATCAGTAGCCGGGCGAACGTTAAGTGCGGTCAAGTTAGTGTTAAGGTGGGTAAAACTTCGTCCTGCGCCCGCATTTGTGCGGTATGAATCGCTGATAGGAATGACAGGTAACGTGCATGAACAAGGTTCTTCTCATCGACGACGACGTCGAGCTGACGACACTTCTTCAGGAATATCTGATCGAGGAAGGATATGAGGTCATAACGGACACGGATGGCCGTGCGGCTATTGCCGCTGCCGCCGGCAATACGGTCGACATCATCGTACTCGACATTATGATGCCTCGGATGAACGGGATCGAGGTTCTGCAGAGAATCCGGAAGCTAAGCCAGGTTCCCGTGCTGATGCTGACGGCGAGAGGCGATGACATCGACCGGATTTCGGGCTTGAACCTTGGCGCCGACGACTATGTCCCGAAACCATGCTCGCCTGGCGAGCTTGCGGCGCGCCTGCGGGCGATCCTGCGACGGACCGGCCAAGCTGCAACCGGGGCGTCGACCGATACGCTAAGAGCAGGCCAGCTCGTCATCCATCCGGGCAGCAGAACCGCCGAGTGGCGCGGCGAGGCTTTGGATCTGACCGGCACCGAATTCAGCCTCCTCGAAGTCCTCGCCCGCGGCGCCGGCCAGCTCGTGTCGAAGCAGGACATTTCGAAACGGGCTTTCGGAAAGCCGCTGACACCGTTCGACCGCCGCATAGACGTCCATATCAGCAGCGTTCGCCAGAAGCTCGGGTTGCGGGAGGACGGACAACCCTGGATTCAGTCCGTGCGCGGCCAAGGCTACCAACTTCTGGTGGATTGATCATGCCCCGGCTGTTCTGGAAATTCTTCGCGATCGTCTGGCTAACGCTGGCGGCAACCGTCGGCGTCATCATGATCATCTTCAAGCTCAGTCAGGCGGTCCCGTTCGCGCATGAACTGGAACAGGATAGGCGGACGCTTCTCGTCAATCTCACTGCAAACGTCTTGCTAGCCGATGGCGAAGATGCCGCCAGACATTTCATGCTCACGAGCGAAAGGACGGAGCCGCTCGGCCTGTCCATGTCGAAGACGTCAGACGACAATGCGTGTGTGCAGGAGACCACGCCCGATGCACGCTCACTCCTAAAGGAGGGGAGTTGTTACCGAATCTTCGTCGCGAAGCCGATGAGTTTCACCCTTGAGAACTTGGCTCCGATATTGCCCTGGATCATCACCCTGATCGCCAGCACGATAGCCGCGGGTGCGCTCGCCCGATACCTCATTCGCCCCGTCGTCCATCTGCGTGATGGCCTGAGCGCGCTGGCCCACGGGCGCTTCGACTTCCGTATCGGAGACAAGATGGCGGGACGCAGGGACGAAGTCACTGCGCTCGCCCATGATTTCGATTCCAGCGCCTCGCGGCTGGAGGAGCTCCAGGATGCGCAGCAGCGGCTGTTTCACGACGTATCCCATGAGCTGCGTTCGCCTCTATCCCGCCTGCAGGCCGCCGTGGGTGTCCTCCGGCAGAATCCGGCGAAACTCGACGTCATGCTGGATCGCATGGACAGGGAGGTCGAGCGGCTCGATATGCTAGTGGGAGAAATCCTGACACTTGCCAGACTGACCGCCGGCTCCAGCTTGCCTTTGAAAACGCAATCCCTTGATGTCATCGAGCTTTTGAACGAGATCCTGGGCGACGCAGCATTCGAAGCCCAGGCCAGACAGATCTCGATCACGCCCGGCGTCGGCGGCATGTTCTTGGCCGAAGTCGAAGGCGAGCTGATCTATCGGGCACTCGAAAACGTCGTTCGCAATGCCATTAAATATACGGCCCCGCATTCAAGCATCTCGGTGTCCTGTGAAACGACGGCCGATCTCCTCAAGATCCGCGTGACGGATCAAGGACCGGGGGTCGGGCGAGATGAGCTGGAACGCATTTTTCAGCCATTTTCCCGCGGCAACGACGCCGTGCCGGAAGGGGGATATGGCCTCGGCCTTGCAATCACGCGGCAGGCGATCGAGCATCACGGCGGGCGAGTCTCCGCATCGCTGCCGGCGGCCGGCGGCTTGACCATCACCCTTGAAATTCCTCGAAGGCCGGCGGCCTACGCACCGGCAAGCAAGCGCGCCTGAGCAGGCTCGGCCTTAAGCCGCATCTGAAGTTCAGCCGCGGGGCGATCGCAAGCAGGGTTTGCTCAGCGCTCGATCGGATGCCCCTACCCGGCAGGTTGCTCTCCGGCTGCTACCGAACAGAGGTTTTTTCGGGCGGCGAGAAAGTCGATGAAGGTGCGAACCTTGGCTGAAAGGTATTTCTTGCTGGGATATACGGCATGAAGAGTGGCGTTGAATGTCGCGGCGTTCGGAAGCACCATTTCCAGCCGGCCGTCGGCAATGTCATTTTGCGTCATCCATATCGGCAGAAAGACCAACCCCATGTGCTCGAGCGCGGCCAGATGCAACATGATCTCGTTTTCGCTTTGCATGACGGGCCGGAAGTTCACCGTTTCCGGCCCGCCGGGTGCTCTAAGCGCCAAGCTGCCGTTCGTATTCATGCCGCTATAAGCCAACAATGCGTGGCCGTTGAGATCGGCAGGTTCGGCGGGACGCCCCGTTCGCGACAGATAGGCAGGAGAGCCCACGAGATGAAAGGCGACCTGCATCAGGGGACGTGCAACAAGGCTCGGATCGAGCCGCTCGGGCGCGGTCGCACGCAAAGCGAGATCGAAGCCTTCGTCCACCAGATTGACGATCCGGCCACTGAGATCGATGTCGAAGCGCACGTCGGGATAGCGCTGCTGATATTCGGCAAGCGCCCGGGCGATCAGCGAATTTGCGGCCCACACCGGGGCGCTGAGCTTCAATGTTCCGCGTGGCATGACCGTGACATTGCTCACCGCCGCCTCCACCTCGTCCAGCCCGTCGAGCATTTGCCTCGTCTGGTTGAAATAGAGCGTGCCGCTTTCAGTCATGCTGACGTGCCGGCTGGTTCGGTTCAGCAACCGGGTTCCAAGCCTCCCCTCCAAATGCATCACATGTTTGCTTGCCATTGCGGGCGATAGGCCAAGGCGGTCTGCTGCCACGGTGAAGCTCTTGAATTCAGCCACGGCACAAAAGACCCGCAAACTCGTCAAGGTGTCCATAGATCATCAACCAGGAGGAATTGTTTCTTCAATGTAAGCCACATTGATCAACATCAATGAAAAGTTCAAGGTCCCTCATCAACGCCGCATGCTGTTCGGCACTGGCACCATTCGACAAGGGCAGACCATATGAATCAGCTTAGCCTTCCGACCTATTTCGTCAGTCATGGTGGTGGCCCCTGGCCCTACATCACCGATGGGTTCCGCCGCAACTTCGACAAGCTTGAGCAATCGCTGATCGAGATGCGCGCCGAACTGGACGATGCGGTCAAGGCGATCCTGGTCGTCTCGGGTCATTGGGAAGAGCAGGGTTTTGCCATATCTTCAGGCGCCCAGCCGGGGATGGTCTACGACTATCACGGCTTTCCGGAATATCTTTATCACATCAAATATGGCGCGCCGGGCGCGCCCGAGCTTGCCAAGCAGGTGCAGTCTCTGCTGCAGGGATGCGGCATCGAGGCGAAGCTCGACCCGACCCGCGGTTTTGACCACGGCACCTTCAGCATCCTGAAGCCGCTCTACCCCGAGGAAAAGGTTCCTGTCGTTCAGCTCTCGCTGTATGCAAGCTACGATCCGGCACTGCATCTCGAAGCTGGACGCGCGCTGGCGCCGTTGCGCGACGAGGGTGTGCTGATCATAGGAAGCGGCCTCAGCTATCACAATCTGAGGGCAATGCGGGGCAACGACGGCTACGAGCCATCCCGTCAGTTCGATGCCTGGCTCCAGCAGACGCTCATCCACTCTTCTCCCTATGAGCGCGCGAAACTACTGCTCGAATGGGAGCAAGCACCATCCGCACGGGCCGCTCATCCGCGCGAGGATCATCTCATTCCGCTGATGGTGGCAGTCGGAGCCGCAAGGGATGAACCCGGCGCCCTTACCTATCACCAGAAAGACTTCGCAGGCGGGCTCACGGCATCCAGCTTCCGCTTCGGCAATGCCCCCAAGGGCCAATCAGCTACGGAAAAGCGCAATAGCTGAGCAAGCCGTCGAAACCTGCCGACATGTGCGCGTGCAAGAGTCTCATCAAAAGCGCGCCGTGATGAAGTTCCGAAATTTCGACCTCAACACCACTGCCGCTTGACGACCTCAACGGCCATTCAGGAGAAGTATTATGTTGAACACCACCAAATGGGCACCTCATGTCCTCGCGATTTTGCGAATCGTGACCGCCTTGCTGTTCCTCGAACATGCGACCATGAAGTTCTTCCAGTTCCCGGCGGCAATTCCTGGCGTACCATATCCATTGCCAGCCATCATGCTCGTCGCCGGCGCAATCGAGATCGTCACGGGATTGCTGATCACCGCCGGCCTGTTCACCCGCATTGCCGCCTTTATCGCCTCGGGCGAGATGGCCGCCGCCTATTGGATGGCGCATGCGCCGCAAGGCTTCTGGCCGGCGCTTAATATGGGCGAGGCAGCCATCATGTTCTGCTTTATCTTCCTCTATATCGCCTTTGTAGGTGCAGGTAGCTGGGCGCTCGACAATGTCCTCAGACCCTCCACCAAGCGGGTGTCGCTCACCGAAGGCGCATAGAGCCAATGCGCTCCCGTCACCACGCGGGAGCGTATCGCCTGCCATCACGAGTTCGGTGGTTCATCCAAAGCCACAACTCGCCTGATGGCGAGCTGTTTCAAAGCATGGCCGACACACGCGGCGTCCCGCGAAGAGCTTAAGCCATGCAAGCGACTAGGCCTCTACAGCGCGGCATCCTCAGCTATAAGCCGCATAGGCCGCAATGATCGCCTCCACTTGGGCCGAGTCCAATGCCGCCGCCTGGGCTGTCGTAATAGCGTATAATTGAGCGCTGGACAGGATGGAAATATCATAGGTGGACAGTCCGGCCACGCCTCGGGTGCCAATCGCTTCGATTTGATCAGTCGATAAGGTCTCAATGTCCTTCGAAGACAGGGCGCCGATCTCTGAGGAGGTCAGTGCCGCGATCTGCGTCGTCGTCAATGCGCCGATCTGCGCCGTCGACAGCGCGGCAATCTGGCTGGTCGTCAGCGCCGCGATCGAGGCGGTCTTCAGCGAGGCAATTTGCGCGGTCGAGAGTGCCGCCACGGCGACGGTGCTTAGAGCCGCAACCTGCTTCAGGCTCAAAGCAGCGATCTGTGTGGAACTCAAAACGTCGATTTGACCGGTCGTCAGTGCAGCAATCTGGCTGGTCGTCAGCGCCGCGATCTGCGCCGTCTTCAAAGCCGCAACCGTGCCGGTGGTGAGCAACGCGACATTAGCAGTGGAAAGCTTCGATAGAGCCGACGCGCTGAGGGCGCCGATTTGGCTGCTCGACAGTGCCGCAATATCCGCCGTCGAGAGAGCACCGACCTCTGTGGCAGAGAGAGCGGCGATCTGCGAGGTCGTCAATGCGGCGACCTGCGTCATCGAGAGTGCCGCGATCTCACCGGTGGTCAGCCCGGCGATCGAGGCGGTCTTCAGCGCGGCAATTTGCGCGGTGGAGAGCGTGGCCACGGCATCCGTGCCCAGAGCCGCAACCTGCTTCAGGCTCAGAGCAGCCATCTGCGTGGAGCTTAAGGAATCGATCTGACTAGTCGTGAGCGCCGCAATCTGGCTGGTCGTCAGCGAAGCAATCTGGGCCGTCGTCAAGCCGGCGATCGTGCCGGTGGTCAGCAATGCGACGTTATCGGTGGAAAGCTTCGATAGGACCGACGCGCTGATGGCTCCCATTTGGCTGCTCGACAGCGCTGCAATATGCTTCGACGACAGGGCACCGACCTCTGTGGCAGAAAGAGCGGCGATCTGCGTCGTCGTCAATGCGGCGACCTGCGTCGTCGACAGCGCCGCGATCTCACCGGTGGTCAGCCCGGTGATCGAGGCCGTCCCCAGCGCAGCGATTTGCGCGGTCGAAAGCGTAGCCACCGCGTCGGTGCCCAAAGCCGCAACCTGCTTCGCGCTCAAAGCACTGATTTGCGTGGAACTCAAGACATCGATCTGACTAGTCGTGAGCGCGGCGATCTGGCTAGTCGTTAAAGCCGCGATCTGCGCCGTTTTCAAAGCGGCGATGGCGCCAGTGGTGAGCAACGCGACATTATCGGTGGAAAGCTTCGATAGGACCGACGCGCTGATGGCGCCGATTTGGCTGGTCGACAGCGCCGCAATCTCTTCCGACGAAAAAGCACCGACCTCTGCGGCAGAGAGCGCGGCGATCTGTGCCGTCGACAGCGACGCGATCTGCGTCGTCGACAGCGCCGCGATCTCATCGCTGGTCAGCCCGGCGATCGAGGCAGTCTTCAGCGAGGCAATTTGCGCGGTCGAGAGTGCGGCCACGCCGTCGGCGCCCAGAGCCGCAACCTGCTTCAGGCTCAAAGCAGCGATCTGCGTGGAACTCAAAACGTCGATCTGACCGGTCGTTAGCGCCGCGATTTGACTGGTCGTCAGCGCCGCGATCTGCGCCGTCTTCAAAGCTGCGACCGTGCCGGTGGTGAGCAATGCGACATTAGCAGTGGAAAGCTTCGACAAAACCGACGCGCTGATGGCGCCGATTTGGCTGCTCGACAGTGCCGCAAGATCCGCAGTCGTCAGGGCACCGACCTCGGCGGCAGAGAGTGCTGCGATCTGCGCCGTCGACAGCGACGCGATTTGCGTCGTCGACAAAGCGGCGATCTCACCAGTGGTCAGCCCGGCGATCGAGGCAGTCTTCAGCGCAGCGATTTGCGCGGTCGAAAGTGCGGCCACGCCGTCGGCGCCCAGAGCCGCAACCTGTCTCAGGCTCAGAGCGGCTACCTGGGTGGAACTCAAGACGTCGATCTGACCGGTCGTAAGCGCCGCAATCTGGCCGGTCGTCAGTGCAGCGATCTGTGCCGTCGTCAAGCCGGCGATCGTGCTGGTGGTGAGCAATGCAACATTAGCGGTGGAAAGCTTGGATAGCACCGACGCGCTGAGGGCGCCTATTAGGGTGCTCGACAGCGCCACAATATCCTCGGAGGACAGGGCACCGACCTCTGCGGCAGACAGAGCGGCGATCTGCGTCGTCGTCAATGAACCGATCTGCTCTGTCGACAGCGCCCCGATCTGAGTGGTGGTCAGCCGTTTGACATCGACCGTGGAGAGCCCCCCAATCTGGACCGACGACAGAACGGCCAGTTGGTCCAACCCCAAGCCAACAATGGCGCTCGCCGATATAGCATTGATTTGCTTCGAGCTAAGGACAGCAACGTCCTCGGTATCCAACGCGGCGATCTGGACTGAGGTAAGCGCGTTGATTGCGCTAGTGCTCAGCGCCGCGACCTCATCCGTACTCAGAGACGCTATGGTGGCGGTGGAAAGAGATTTGATCGCACTGGCGGACAGAGAAGAAATGATAGTCATAGACGAGCGTTCCAAATGTTAGCTTGATCACGCCTTGCCTAATCAGGCCGCCATAGTGGTTTTGGGATGGCTGGCCGCGGAGGGAAAGGCGTCGGAATAAACGCGATGCGAACTAGCTGACTGCTTTTGTTTTCATAGTGCCCGCGCTACTCGCTAGGATGTTTCTTGCTAACATCCGTAACAGAGGCACCTGATCCGAAGCTTGCGCGTGTTTGCTTTTGGCGCGGTAGCCTGCCACGGTGACGTTCTGCAGAACGGCTTAGGAAAGCCCTTGTCATTACCAATAAAAGTCGACGCGACTGCACAGCTAAGAAGAAGCCGGAGCGACCGCCCCGGCTTGTTCCGTGCCGGAAATCTTATCTTGTCGTCGGATATGAAGGCGTGGGCGCACGCCTGCCTGTCACGGCTGTTTTCGAACTGTGCCCACCACCAGTCGACCGGCGCTTCCATCGGAAAGCTTTACCTTTCCCCAAGCCGACATGGAATCCGGCGCTCTCGTGACCTCGGCTTGCCCGGTACGACCATCCGAGCATTTAATCGGAAGAGTAACTGTCGGGCGCCGATCCTTCAGGTCGTAAGCGCCGGAACATTTCACCGAATGCCGTGACGACTGGACCGAGAAGTGGCCGTTGCCGTGCGATGCTCTCGTCGAGCCTTTGAAGGTCTCGCCGGAATCCATTTTCGCCAAAACCGGAAGTACTATGTCATCTTGTCCACGGCTCTTCGAGGGGCTCGAACCAGCAATCCTCAAAGCCCTGGAGATGCTGGGAGCCATGACGTGACCTTGGACAAACTGAACATAGTCGTCGTAGGGGATGGCGCCTTTCGCGTAAGCGGTGAGGATCCGGTGGCGAAACTCAAGGCGGACATTGGCCTCCGAAACGCCCATCAGCTTCGCAAGCTTCTTTTGCGCGTCCGGCTCGATGCCACTGTGGCTGCATGCCTGGACGTTCCAATTGAGAACCGTGGCATCGCTCAGTTGATTTCTATCATATTCATATCCGCCCTTGCTCGTGACCGACGCGGCGTTCGCCGACATAGAAAAAGCCGCCACAGCGGCCACCAAAATCATAAGCTTTTTCATTCCGCCCCATTTCTCTTCGTATGTTTGGTGCTCGTGCACCGCCTCGGATCAGATTTTGGCGACTGGTCTCGCAAAGAGAATTGCCCGCCAAGGCTGAGCTTTTCAATTCGCGCGGCCGCCTTCTTTCACTTGCTCCGGTAATTTAAAGCAATTCTGCCGTATAAGCTTCCTCATCCTGTTCTTTTGCACGATTAATACACGGATAAATTTTAAAATAAGATAATACACGCTTCGTTGCCGTTTTGACGGCCAACTCAATTTAGCTGTGTGTTGCTACTGGCAAACGCCGAAACCTCAATGCACCGCCGTGCAATGTGCCTGCGCCTACCCTCGCCAAATTCGCTCAAGCTCACACGAGTGACAGGAGGAAAAAGGCCCAGCATTCATCCTTCCGCAGGAACAAAGATGCCCGTGGCTCCGTTTTAGCACCAGAGGTACATCATGTTGGCGCATGAAACATGGCAGGAGCCCGTAAGTCTTGAGCTACACCGGATCGGCGAATTTCGAACGATCAGGAGCAGTTCCGAAGCACTCGATTGTCTGGTGGCAGATTGGCCGGCCGAAGAAGACCAGGCTTATGAGGATGCGCTGATGATCTGTCGCGCCGCAATCGAGGGCAGATCCGATCCTGAGCTTGCAAGAGATGCCTTCATCGTGGCGGCTTACGAAGCCCGCATCTATATGAGGCTCGGATATTTCATCCCGGATTTTGTTACCCTAGAGCCACCAAACGCGCCGTTCTGAGATGCCGACAGGATTTGGCGGCGGGAACTCCTCAGCTATTTGCTGAATTAAATCGTTCCTCTCTGTGATGGACGAAGAGGATGATGGCCCCACACGGAACTCAAGCTCGAAATCTCACGTCTTAATTAAACGCTTTTTAGAGCAGCGCCGACGCGACCCGGGGGAGAGGAAAAGACAAGGCGTGTCCGCCCCTCTCCAAAAGCATCGATATCGCACCTGCATCGGCTTGGCCGCGAGCGGATCAATCTACGGCAAAAAGGACGACCAATGTGCAATGATTATCGGCTGTTAGTGGACGTCGCCTCGATCGTGAGGGAGTTCTCCCACCTGAAGATCAATATCCGTTTCGCGGAAGGAACGCCGAACCTCGAAGCGCGGGAGGATATCAAGATCACCGATGTCGGACCGATCGTCAGGACAATCGACGGAACGCGCGATGAAGCCGAACTCGTGCAGAGGCGTTGGAGCTGGTCCGGACCGAACAAGCGACCGGTCTATAATTTCCGGTCGGAGGGCCGCGAGTTCAGTTCCAACCGCTGCCTGATCGTTGCGGATGGCTTTTACGAGTTCACCGACCCGAAGGACCCGCAAAAGAAGCGCAAGGACAAGTGGCTGTTCACCAAGAACGATGAAGCGATCTTCTGCATCGCGGGCGTCTGGCGCGAAACGCCGGATGTTGGCCAGGCCTTCACCATGCTGACGACGGAGCCGGGGCCGGACATCGCCCCATACCACGATCGGCAGATCGCCATCCTGGAGCGCAATGCATGGGCCGACTGGCTCGATCCAACCATGTCGGCAAAGTCGCTGATAAAGCCGCTTCCTGCGGGCATGCTCGTGGTCAACCAGGTCGGCTAGAGATTACGCTGGACAGGCCAGCAGCATTTGCCGTTCCCGCTTTCGACGGCGGATAATAGCAAGCCATGGTCTGCAGGATCGGTGACGTTCCTACGCTTCGGCAAAAATCGGAGCCCGAGGCGGGAACAATGATGATCCCGGCAAGTTCGATGAGCCGCCGGAGACATGGCTGGGCACGCTTGTGCCCAAGATCGTGTCCTGTTGCCGTTGGCAGGATCCCGTCCCTGCTAACGGCTTTTTTTTGCCCGCTCTTTCGAGAAGTTTCACGCAATCGCTCCGCAGCAAAGCGCCGCCTTACCTCACGAAGCCTCCAGGACTGATCTACCGGAACTTTGCTGAATCGTAGGCGTTCTACGGCTCATGTTCACGAAACAGTTAATTCAACCTAGATCCGGCACCACACGCCTTCTCGGTGATCAGCAGATTCATATTCTGGAAAGCGGTTCGCAAAACGGCAGCCCCGTCGTCCTTCTTCACGGCTGCGGCAGCCTTGCGGAAGAAGTGCTGATCCCTTTTGAGAACGGCGAGTTTCGGCTGATTGCCCCTGATCGCCCGGGATATGGTTTCAGTACATCACTCCCCACTGCGGATCGTGGGCCGCTTGGCCAGTCCTTTTGGTTGGAGCGCTTTCTCGATGCCTCTGGGCTCGCGTCAGTCTGGATCGTCGCGCACTCGATCGGCAGCGCCTCAGCGCTGCACCTGGCTGCCCGCAGGCCCGATCTGGTGAAGGCGCTTCTGCTCATCTCTCCTTGCTGCAGTCCGGTTCGGGCAAAGCCCTTGATTGTCTTGAGGGCTGCGTCGGCTCCGCTCGTTGGGGGGCTGATCCGCCGCCACGTCATCAGCCGGCTGGCGACATTCTTCTTGGATCGTGGCCTTCGAGCATCATCGTTTCCCGATACCTTGCCGCCACACCTCGCAGCATTGCCGGCCAGTCATATGGTCAATCCGATTGCAATTGAAACAATGGCCGATGAACTACGGGCCTTCAACCGGGATATGGCATTGCTGCCGAACCTGCCGGCGGACATGCCCATACATGTTCTTTTCGGTTCTGAAGATCACATCGTTGACCCGGCTGTGCATATCGACTGGCTTCGTCAGAGGCACCCTGCGATCGTTGTCAAACTGCTCGACGGCGTCGGGCACCTGCCGCATCACGTGGCCCCTAGCGTAGCGCAGCGGATGTTGAGCGATCTTGCCAGAACGCGAGCTTTGCAAATCACGGAGCAGCCCTTTACCGATGTCGCATAATCTCCGGCATCCACGGCAAGTTTTACCGATCCGTTCGCTCCATTCCCGAAGGTGTCCATTGCTGCCAAAGCAACGAGCCAGACGATAGCTGAGATTTTTCCAGCAGAATTTGATCACGCGGGTATATCCGCCGGCTTCGAAAGAGCTGATCAGTTAAAAATCACTTCCCGAAGGAACTATGCTGAATTTCGGCAGTTGGGGCCATTGGAGACTATTATGATGCAGTATCTTCCATTGCTGTTGATCGCCACTTTTATAGTTGGCACGAGTTTGACATCTTGGATCAAGCAGGCGCGCACTGCGCGGGAATGGATATCTTTACATCGCCGAGCACCACGGTCGCGAAAAGCATCAGCCGGCGAGAACGCGTTAGCCTCCATAACAAGACGCCTCGGATCGAGCGGACCATGCCCGCCGATCATCCGGGCAACCTGTGGAATGGCCAACCGCTGAAGAGGATATTCATATGACCGTAGCGCAACTCGCCATCCTGTTCGGCTCACTCACACTCACAAGCTGGTTCCTGGCCGGGCTTATATCCGTTTCCGTCGATTCCCGTTTCGGAAGGCGCCATTTGGCTAGCGAAGGTCTGGCAGGCATGATCGCCTTATCGCTCAACCTGCTCGGACTGCTAGCCGCCGCCATGGCCATTGCATCAGCCGGCTTTTAGGTATTCGACACAGCCACAAGACGCACGCCATCTTTTCGAAGCTACTGAGATCGCCAACAAACAGGTTGGGAATTCAGGCAGCGGTCGACCGCTGACTCGGCGGGATCGGATGGGATGGTCGTTGACCTTTCCGTCAGATGGGCCGCAATCAATCCCCAATCCACCGGCTTGGAAAATCTCGGTGTCGAGCGATAGAAGGCAGGTATCTGCCTATCGTCGCGACCTGACACGAAGGCGAACGGAATGTGCTTCATTTTGAGGAATGCAGCGACCGGGTAAATCATCTGTCCGTCCAAAACGATGTCAAGGAGAGCTGCATCGACCCGAACATGCGGCGACTCGACGATTTCGAAAGCGTCGCTGACACTTCCCACCGGGCCGACAACTTTTGCGCCCAACTCAGTCAACCTTTGGGCTGCTTCCCGAGCGATCATGTATTCGTCTTCGACCACGAGAAAGTGGCGGCCCGTGATATCATGTTGGACCGTCACGGTGGCGAAACGATTTCTGGCCGCTACCCGGCACAGCTCTTCCAACCGCTCTGGCAAGACCAGACCCCGCGAATACATTCGCAGCACATAGCGGGCAAACTCCTCCCGCGCGTCTGGCGCCGACGTAAACCAGGACTCGGAGCTCACGCGATCGAACACGCGCTGCGGAACGACAAGATCTTCCGGCTGAAAAATGCCATGGGAGAGAGCGAGCAAGAGCATGCAAGCGGTTCCTTGTGCCAATTCGGGCCGGCGGGAAAGTGATCGTGTCATGCAGAGATGCACTAATCAATGGTTGATAGAGCGAAAGCGTGCGTTCGTACGGTGGCAGTCAAACGCAGAGATCTGCGGATGTGCTAGCATTACGGCACGGGAGGAGGCTCAATTGCTCCGTGCAAGACAGCCTAAATTTCTGCAATGAGACGACGATATTCTGCTTCGGGAAGTCCATAGGCTTCGCCGGCGAGAGCCTCAAGCCCCTTACGGTCTTTGATCGAAATCAGGCTCCGTTCCGCTTTGATGAGCCGCTGTCCTTCAAGGATATGAAGTGCGTCCGTTACGCTTGGACGCCTGACACCCAGCATCAGAGCCAAAAATTCGTGGGTTAAAGGAAGCTCATTGCCAATCCTGTCGTTGCACATCAGGAGCCAGCGAGCGAGGCGCTGCTCGACGTTGTAGCGCCCGTCTGCAAGCGCAGTCGAGGCGATCTGCATCATGAAGACATGCGCGTACCGAAGCAGAAGCTGGCGTAATGGGCGACTGACATCCATGACGCGCTGGAGATCGTCGGAGCGCATTTTCAGGGCGACCCCGCCCGCTTCCATAAAGCTCCGGTGAGGTGTCCTGTCCACCCCGAGCACCACCGGCACTCCCGAAAAACCCTCGCGCCCCACACATCCAACTTCGATTTGTTTGGAGCCGGCATTGATCGCAATCTCGGAGGAAAGACCGCTCTCGAAGAAGTAGACATGCTCCATGGGCTGCAACGGCTCAAACAGCACATCTTTCTGCTTTAGGGTCACCGCATCGAGAAGCGGGCGCAGCAGCTTCATGTCCTCGGGCAAGAGCGTCGCAAGAAGGAGGTTCTGGATATCACGATGATCATCCACGCTCAAATCTGCTCCTCCGAAGCTGCTTCCGACGGGCGGCTGCTATGCCAATTGCTGCTCATGCGACTTGCAAGAGCTATGCTTCGTTTGCCGTAGGACTGCATCCAGCTCGCACGCTCTGGGCCGGCGAAGGCCTTCTTTGCGACAGAACCCGACAATCGCCCGGTTTGTTCCCGGCGAGACATCTGCCTGGACGCCAGGTGTTTTCGTCTGATAAAGGAACGTTCGGAAGCGCCCTCCGAGCTCGCCCGATCAGGATCGTATTCCGAGCCTCGCTCGTATCCGCCCTCATCTTACAGACCGCACTTGCCCTCGGATTTATGGCTAACGGCCATCCATTTCTGCGAGCTTTCCTTGTTGCGCCCGGCTTCGTACGTTTGAGACCATTGATCGGACGGACCGACATCCCCATCTGTCGAGAAACGCTCAACAAAAAAGACGATACGATGGTTAGCAGGATCAGAAAGACGCTGACCGTGCAACAACGCATGGCCGCGTTCGAACATACAAACAGGGTGGCAATGGAAGCTGCGGACGAAGAGCGCAGGAAACGCGAGGAGAAAACGGAGCGGCTGCGCAGATTGCGCCTGTCGTCGTCCGTGGGTGAAGATCGGAAAAGATAGGTTGATCCGCCAGGGAACCGCAATCAGCCGGGCGCATTCTCTTCCGTGACAGGAGGGTCCTTTGCCGAAATTCTTTTTCCAAATCATCGACCGGACGAGCGCGGAACCGGTCGAGGTGGAACACGACTTTGCCACCGCAGAGGAGGCCAAGCGCCAAGCTCGGACGGCATTGGCCGAGATGGCGCGCGACGGTCTTCCCGAAGAACCGCTGAATATGCTGACGGTCGAAGTGTTCGATGCGGAACGCAAGCCGATCATCGAACTTCGGCTCGTGCTTGAGGAAATCCCCAAATAGATCGCCACGCCGCGAAGCGGCGTTCCCTCCATCAGGCAAATCACCAGAAAGCCCTTGGTTTCCCATCGAAGTCTGCCATCTTGACCGAATGATCTATTTTACGAGCGATACCCATTTTGCCGATCCACGCGTGCTGAAGATCGACCGCCGTCCCTTCCCGGACACGGCATTCCACGACGTAACCCTGATCAAGAACTGGAACGAGATCGTAGGAACCGAAGACGACGTCTGGCACCTTGGCGACTTCATGTCGTCACGCGGTGGCGACTGCGATCAGCTTCTCTCGATGCTGAATGGCCGTAAGCATCTTATTATCGGGAACAACGACCCCGAAGCCACGGTCAAGGCGAGCGGCTGGAAAAGCGTCCAGCACTACACCGAGATGATCCTCGACGACCACCTGCTGATCCTCTGTCACTATCCTTTTCGAACCTGGAACAAGATGGGCAAGAAGTCGATCAATCTGCACGGCCACTCCCATGGAAGGCTCAAACCGCTCCCCCGCCAGTATGACGTCGGCGTCGACGCCCAGAGTCTGCGCCGCCCGGTATCACTCGCAACGCTGCTGAATCCGATCGAAACGGCTGCCCTCGCGAAGACGTAGACGTTCGCCTCCCGAGCATGCCGAAAAGCGCGGCCATTCGGATCTGTGCCAGGGCCGGCCCTGATCCGGCAACGGCCGGACCGTGCTAATCAGCCGAAGAACTGCGGGCCTCTTCCCGCAGGTTCGCCCGATCATCAGCGGCGTCTCCAATACATTCCGCCTTGCGCGTAAGTGCCTCGCTCATTTCTCGGAGCTGCTGTTCGTCGAGCTTCTCAATGCCGACAAATCTGTTTTGGGCCTGCGATGTCAGAATGAGCTCATCGAGCTTTGCCTGCAGGGCCTTACCGTCGCGGTTTTGGGAGTTCTGAAGCACGAATACCATCAGGAAGGTAATGATCGTCGTTCCGGTGTTGATGACAAGCTGCCAAGTTTCGGAAAAGGCGAAGAAAGGTCCGGAGATCGCCCAGACAAGGACAAGCCCTGCCGCCACAACGAAGGTAGCGGGTTTTCCGCAGAGGTCTGCGATCGTGGCGGCGAATTTGGAGAACAATTTGGAGGCGGAAATGTCGGTCATGATACCCTCGCGTTACAACGGCGAGGAATAACGCAAAGATGAACGCAGCAGTTCCGGCACAAGATACTTAAGACGCCACCAGGCTAAACAGAAACGACGCCGCTTATGCCCCACCGGCGAAGGATAAGCTGATTCAACGATTGGTGACCGGAAAGTGTGGAACATGCCAGGCCGATATTTGTTCGACGTCGGCAAACAAAGAACATCGAAGGAGAAAATCATGTTCTTAAAGATCATGGCAGTGTCGGTTCTTTCCATTGGCCTTGCAACGTCGGCATTGGCCCAGCAGTCCGGCAGCAGCGGTAGCGGATCCAATTCAGGGAGCGGTTCGGGGGCATCGACATCTTCGGGCTCCGGAGACACCGGCACCAACAGCACCAATGGCTCCAAGACCAACAGCGGCAGCACCACAAGCGGCAGCACCAGCGGCGCCAGCAACGACGCCGGAAAGGCCAGCGACTGCAACGCAATGTCGACATCGAAAAACACGACCACGATGAAGCAGGACCAGGCGGCCAATCCCGCAGCCTCCTCAAACTGCCCATAACCGGAGTAGGCAGTAGCTGATACCTGCTGCCTCACTCCCCTTTCGGAAATTGCTTATGTCCGATCCAGATTTGGCCCCGGCGGATCCGGTCGCCCGACGATCGCGAGCGACCGGAAAACACTAGCCGAATGCGGCCGCCTCCGGCTTGGAACGGCCGAACAGGCCACGCGCACTCTCCACCATGACCTTCAGATGGGAGACATCGTGCATGCCCTGCCGATAGAGCTCAATTACGATGGCCGCAATGCGTTCGGCCTCTTCCGAGTCCTTGGCTACCGCGATCTCCTTCAGCAGTTCGTCGAAAACGAACTGGCAGGCGGCGAGATCGCGGGCATCGAGAAAAGCCGATTTTTGAACGTTGATCGTTTCCATTTCGAGGTACCCGACTGAGAGATGCCGCCCGAGGTCGAGCGGCATCCGCTGCTTTTAGGCCACCTGTTTTTCGGCATCGATCTGAAGCGGCGTCGCCTGGGGCTGGCTGCCACCGATCGCAATCTTACGCGGCTTCATTGCTTCGGGGATTTCGCGCTTTAGCTCGATACTGAGAAGGCCATTCGTCAGCGAGGCATTCTCGACCCTGACGTGGTCGGCCAGTTCGAAGCGCCGTTCGAAGGCGCGGCCGGCAATACCGCGGTGCAGATACTCCCCTTCCTTCTGCTCTGCCTTTTGACCCTTCACGACAAGGACGTTGCGCTCCTGCGTAATGTCCAGATCGGCGTCGGCGAAACCAGCCACCGCCATCTGAATGCGGTAGTCGTTCTCACCCGTCTTGACGATGTCGTAGGGCGGCCAGGTATCGATGGCCTGCAGGCGCTGGGCGTTGTTGAGGAGATTGAACACACGGTCGAAGCCGATGCTGGACCGGTACAGCGGTGCGAAGTCGAATTCGTTTCTCATAGCCAAATCCTCCGTAAAGCGAGATGGAAAGGAGACGCGTCGGAAACCTGCGTCTCCGGCTCTCCGGCCCCCTTTGGGCTGCCGGTGAACATCGATTTGGTTTGTGCTTTTTTCAGATTCAAGACGGTGTCCAAAAATTTTTTCACAACCGGCAAGGGGGACATCTGAGGCCTCCTGGCACTGGTCACCGTCCCGCGATTTCCGATGTGTGAATGGCTCGCAACGCTTGGATCGGAGGACTTATCGTGTCTTACGCCACTCGCCAGGCGTAACTCCGCATTCCGCCTTGAAGGCCTTGGTAAAATGACTTTGAGACGCAAAGCCGCAAGCCAAGGCAACATCGGCGAGCGTGAGATTGTCATGGCGCAGAAGCTGCTTGGCGCGCTGCCGCCGCCTTTCCATGAGGTAGCGGTGCGGAGAAACGCCAAAGCTCACGCGAAACATCTTCGCAAAATGGAACTTGCTCAGACGTGCTTCCGAGGCCAGTTGATCCAATGTCAGTGGAAGCTCGAGGCTCGCCTCGATGAAATCACATATCCGGCGCCGCACACGCGGTGACAGGCCGCCATGGTCGATTTGGCTTCTTACATCCCCAACATGACGTTTGATGATGTGATGGATCAGCAGGTGGCAGGCAGAGTCCAGAGCCAGCCGATCGCTCCTGTCGCCCCAGTCAAACGGCAATACCCCGCCACCCATAATCATCGCAATTGAAGGATCATCCAGGAAAGTCAGATCCTTGAGTTCGAAAGCGCCTTGCCTGATACCAAAACAATCGAGAGCTTGATGCTCAATGATCGTCGGGGCGATATAGAGATGCAGCATCCGAACGGGCGCGCCGACACTCCATCGGCTCAGATGTCCCGCGGGCAGGAGGCAAATCTTACCCGGGGCACCACCCGAGAGCTTCCTGTCCTCCCGCACCACCTTGTCGCCGCCGGACAGATATAGGCTCAAAGTGTGATGATCGGGCCACTCATAGTCGGTGGGATAACCGTCATTTTTCCAAACGGCCAATGAGAGCCCATGGGAAAGGGAACCCGCCCGCTCAAGGTAGGCGCCGGTCCCGGTAAGGGCCTCACTCACGCTGGAATTATTCCGCCACATGCATAACCGTTCTTTGGCGATGCAAATCCGTGTTCTATGATTTGCGCGGGTGAGCCCCAGAAATACCCAAGATCTTATAACATCGAGCCAAGATCGTGAAAGACCGACTCCTCGTGACGTTGGAAATGGAGGTTCCAGCAGTCTTCAGGAGAAAGTCGGCAATGACCGCGTTCTATTACATCTTGACCGTCTTCATTTGGGGAACAACCTGGATCGCCATCAAGCACCAGGTCGGCATCGTATCGGTCGAGGCATCGATCACCTACAGATTCGCACTTGCGAGCGTCATTTTGATTTGTGTCCTCCTTGCGAGGCGGAAGCTGCAGCGGATCCCGCTTCGGCAGCAGCCCTACCTCCTGTTACAGGCGCTATGCCTCTTCTCGTGCAATTTCATATGCCTGTATATCGCAAGTATTTATATCCCGAGCGGAATTGTCTCCGTCGTGTTTTCCTCCGCAACCATATTCAATATTCTAAACGCCTTCGCCTTCTACGGCCGCAGGCCAGCCAAAAACATTCTGGCGGGCGCCATCTTCGGAGTTGCCGGCATCACGATCCTGTTCTGGGGTAGCATCGCAAATGCAGCGATGAACAGGGATATGATCATCGGGCTGTTTCTGGCGTTGTTGGGTACCTGGTTTTTCTCCGTTGGAAACCTCGTCTCGGCCCGCAATCAGAAACAGGGTTTGCCGACCGCCTCCGTCAATGCCTGGGCGATGCTATATGGCGCAATCATCGTTTCGACATTTGCGCTGCTCCGCGGAGCCTCGTTCACCCTTGATCTGTCACCGGTCTATTTGATTTCTCTGCTGTATTTGGCAATCGGCGGCTCAGTCATCGGCTTTACTGCATATCTTACAGTGTTGCATTGGGTCGGACCGGAGAAAGCGGCCTATATGACCGTGCTATTTCCCGTCGTCGCGCTGACGATTTCCGTGTTTCTGGAGGCATATGTACCGACGCCTATGATTGGTGTCGGTCTCGCATTCGTTCTATGCGGAAATCTGCTTGTCCTCAAAAGAAGACCGCCAAAATCGATGGAGACGGTTTTCGAGATCAACCCCCCTGCTGCAACTCATCCGCCAGGAAATCGATAAGGGCTCGAACGCGATGACTGGCCGCGGTGCCATTCGTGACCGCATACAGATTGGCGCTCTCCGGCAGGAATCTTTCGAGCGCCGTCACCAATCCATCGGATGCCAACTCCACGCGGACATCCAAACGGGGCGCCGGCAGGGTGATATAGCCCGCCGGCGCACCTGCTATTCTACCGCTCGCGATGGAGTATCATTCCGGCGTGATGCAGCACGCCATCGACGAAGTCACCATCGGCAGTGAAGCCCGTATCATCCCAGTATTCGATATGCTGCCCGGTCACCTCGTACCGGCCCCGATAAGCGCTCTTCCGATTTCCCCGCGCTTCGTCGTACCGGCCGTTCGGCAACAGTTCATGACGGATATGTCCGTCGGCGGTCACCCAAGTGCCAACGAAGGGATGCATTTCACTCGTGCGATTCATATCGTCCTCGCAAAAGCGCCGCAAACTACGGGACTGCCCCGACATGAAGGCGGGCGCGCATCAATGCGCCGCCTGCGTTGGACGCACGACGATTTCATTCACGTCGACGTCTTCCGGCTGCTCGATCGCGAACCGAACTGCCCGTCCGATGGCCTCCGGCCGAAGCGCTATGGCGCGGTAGGTCTTCATCGCCTCGGCTGCAGCGGGATCGGTAATCGAATCGGCAAGCTCGCTTTCGACCACGCCGGGATGGATGCAGGTCACACGGATGTCGCTCCGCTCCTGACGCAATCCGTCCGAAATGGCCCGCACCGCGAATTTTGTCGCGCAATAGACGGCAGCCGTCGGTGACACCGAAAGCGCTCCCACCGAAGCGAGATTGATGATGTGGCCCGAGCCGCGCGCTGTCTCTTTTATCTCTACTATCCGAACCGCCGCAACATGGCAGTGAAACTCCGCGCGTTCATCGATCACGTGAAACGATTTAATACCGGGTAACGGATTTGGCGCACCTGCCCTGCAGACTGTCGCCCGCGAGATCGGCGGTTTTTAGAGCTGCTTACGCGTTATTGCAGTTTGAGCTTAACAGCCGTTCCGTCGATGAGATCGGCTTTCGCAATTCCCATTAAAATATAGCCTTCGTAGGCAACGGGCCTCGGATGCGGCCAGTCCTTATATGCGGTGGCTTCAACGACTGCTCGGCCTGGAGCGTAGATCTCGGCACGAAGCTCTTTTCCAATGGGAAGGTCCGACCTTCCTTCCAAGATTACAGTCGTTCCAAATTTGCTATTGATCGAAAAAAATCCCAACACCCTTCGCATTTTGTCCTCGAGAATTTCACAACCTGCTTTTGCATTTGGTGGTAACAGTCTCGCAGAAAAGTTTAGATCGAAATTGTTCAACAACGATTTCTCTAAAAGCGTGCATTTGAACCAATCCCCTCTCGGTGTGACGTTTTTGACCAATTTTCCTCGATGCCGAAGGCGCCTGAGCGCTGGACCGACGTTTGGGGATCAAGCGCCGAGGCGATGCGGCGGCGAGTCTGATGGCTTTCGCCGCCGCTCCAGTGCGCGGGCAGCTTTCCTTGCCACACGCAATTCCTCAAGTGTGGGCTGTGCCCAGAGGGCGCCGCTGTCGCTAGTCTGTGAACCCTGCCGCGACGGCCAGGTTTTTAAGAGTTCATCGAAAGTGGCCGGGCGCCAGCGTCCCCAGATATAATCGTCATCCGGCGGAACGCCGCCGTAGAGGGCACGAAGGGCTTCCGGCTCAACGAGTTCCCCGTCAAAGCCGGTGAAGACGACGATGCCGTAGCTTTGTGTCATCACGGGCCGGCCAAGGGGCGGAAGTTCATCCGGTAGCAAAGGATAGCGCCGGCGGCGCCGTTCGGCTGCACGGGCACGCGATGCCCGCTCTTGCTCTGATCCACGTCTTTCCGCCTGCCGCTTCCTGCGCTCCTCAGGTTCGTTGCGCTTGGCGGCAGCCTCGATCCGGTCCCAGCATCGACGCAAATCTTCGTAAGATCGGTAGGGAATGATCCAGACCCGATTGTCCGCATCCCACGAGGCAAATGGTACGTCCCGCATCTCATCGACGACCGTATGGGAATAAGGCGTTTTCACCTCCAGGCGATCGTCGCGCACGAGGAGATAGTTCGAAAAAATCGGGTCGAAAGCATAGGCGTCACGGCCCTTGATATCGGCATAGGCATCCGCGGCAGCAGCCTCGCGCTCCAACCAACGGTCGAAACGCCGCGCTGCCGTCTTTCCGGGCACGAACCAAGCTTTGAGATCGTCACTCCAGCGGGCACGTGGAAAGCTTTTGCGGAACCGTTCGACCGTCATACGATCATAGGGAAAGGTCGCCGCCGCGCCCACCCAATCATCCCCTTTGGTGTGGTTCTCTTCGCCGCTCTTCATGTTCGTCGTGCTGCAATGGTCCATTTAACTATGAACGCCTCGGCATTGGTTACGGTTCAGGAAACCGCGCTTCGTCAGCCGATTTCCCGGAAGGTAATCGAGTAGCGAAGCTGCTCCACGGGTGGGATCGAATGCTCCCATTCGCTCCGGGCCGCGCCCGACAGCACGTAGATGGAACCCGGCTCGGCAATCAGTGAGGCGCGCTCCCACTTTGCGCCGGCACGGCGCCTCAGTCTGAAGACGCATGGCGAGAGCAGCGAAATGCCGACCACTCTGCCGAACACTCTTTTATCTTTATGCCAGCCGATCGGCGCACCAGGCGCATATTCCGTGATCAGCGCCTGCTGCAGCCTGTCGGGCTGAATATGAGCGAACGTTGCCGCAATATCGCGGACCGGGAAAAGAAAGGAGGGTATGTCGTTGATACGCGCCACCCGCTCCGTATCGAAATCATACTTCCAGCCATAGGAGACGACCCGCCGCTTGCCCTCGAAACCATGAAAGTCGAACGGCTTCAGCGGCAGTTGCCTGACCTCGCGAAGCAGGTCCGACTGCATAGCTTCCGGAACGACATCGGGTTGGTAGCGGAATCCTTCGGGCAGTCGTCGCTCCGCTTCAGCAAACAAATCTCCCTGCCGCGACATGCTCATGATCAGTTCCTCGCGGCGCATCCGTGGATGGCAGGCATTTGGCGGCAGCGGTGCAATCTTCTGCCACCATTTCTCTGATCGCAATTAGGACGCCTTCGAACGAATGCAACAAGGGCCTTCATAAGGCTTCCCTGTCCGCACCTTTCCTTTCAGTACCAGCCATCGGCCATCGACGACTTGCGTCTGTTTACAAAGTCACGAAGGGCCTCATCAAGGGCGCTGTCGAGAGGTGGGGCTTCGTAGTCTTCGAGCGTCCTTTTCCACTGGCGATTGGCGCGGGTCGCAATATCGGTCGATCCGCCCTCCTCGCTCCACTTCTCGAAAGGCTCGTTGTCCGACAACGTCGTTTGCCAGAAGGCGGTCTGGTAGTTTCGCATCGTATGGGCGGAGCCAAGGAAATGGCTGCCGGGGCCCACTTCTTCGAACGCGTCGAAGGCCAGCGTGTTGTCGTCCACCGTGACGCCAGCGAGATAGGAATGGAGCGCTCCGCAGAAATCCGCGTCCATCACGAATTTTTCATAGGACATGGACAGCAGACCATCAAGGAAGCCGGCCGAATGCAGGATGAAGTTCGCGCCGCAGTGGATGGCCGACAGCATGGACATCAGCCCTTCCTGCATGGCCTGGCCGTCCGGCAGTTTGGCGTTGGAGAAGTTGCCCGCACACCGCAGAGGCAGCTTCAGCCGCCGCGCGAGCTGCCCGATGACCATCGAGCCAATGGCGGGCTCGGGGGTGCCGAAGGTGGGGGATCCCGACCGCAGCGACATTGAAGACAAGAAGTTGCCGAAGATGACCGGCGCGCCCTTGCGCTCGAGCTGTGTCAGCGCGCAGCCGGCGAGCGTTTCGGCATAGGACTGGGCGATGGCGCCCGCATTCGTGACAGGCCCCATGGCGCCACCGAGGATGAATGGCACGATAACGGCGGCCTGGTTAGCGCGGGCGTAGGCCCGCAGCGACTTCGTCATGGTGCCGTCCCAGACTAGGGGAGAGTTCACATTGACATTGCCGAGGATGACGCAATTCTGGTCGACGAAGTCAGCGCCGAAAAGGATCCGTGTCATCTCGATGGAATCCTCGGCCCGCTCCTCCGCCGTCACCGACCCCATGAACGCGCGGTCGGAATATTTGATGTGGCTGTAGACCATATCGAGGTGACGCTTGTTCACCGGCACGTCCACCGGCTCGCAGATCGTGCCGCCGGAATGATGCAGCCACGGGCTTGCCTGAGCGAGCTTGATGAAATTGCGAAAGTCTTCGATGGTGCCGTAGCGGCGGCCTTTGTCGAGGTCCATGACGAAAGGCGAACCGTAGGCTGGCGAGAAGACCACGTTGCCTGCCCCGATTTGCACGCTGTTCGCTGGATTGCGGGCGTGCTGGGTGAAGACACTCGGGGCAGAAGAGACAATCTCACGAAGCATTCCTGGTTCGAAGCGAACGCGCACGCCGTCCACCTTGGCCCCAGCCTTCTTCCAGTGTTCGACGGCAGCCGGGTCGTCGCGAAACTCTATTCCGATTTCCGCCAGGATACGGTCCGCCGTTCGCTCGATCTTTTGCAGGTTCTCTTCAGACAGAATGTCATAGGCCGGGATGTTGCGGACGATATAGGGAACGTGAAGCTTTTCCGCGCCATCGCGCCGGGCGGATCGCCCACTTCGTCCACGTCTGTCAACTCTCTCTTCAATTGCCGCCTCGGTCATTTCCACCTCCATAATCCAAGGAGAGGCTAAACGACTTTGGCGCTTTGTAACGCTGGAAAAAACTTGGCCTTTGTATAAGCTCCATTTATGGAAACTTTCAGAAGACTTTTGCCGTCCGCCTCCAGCCTGATAATTTTCGAGGCAGCGGGAAGGCATCAGAATTTTAGTCGGGCCGCCGAAGAACTCGGAATGACCCAGGCTGCGGTCTCGTTTGCCGTGCGGAAGCTTGAAGACCAGCTCGGCGTACCCCTCTTTCATCGCGAGCATCGCAGTGTCGAATTGACCGAGGTGGGCGAGCGTTTCCATGCGGATGTCACCGTCGGTCTTTCGCGCATCCACAAATCTGCAGAGGACATTCGAACGAAAGGCCGGGAATTCAACGTCACTCTGGCAGCCTCGACCGCATTCGGTTCCATGTGGATGCTGCCGCGTCTGACCCGTTTCCGTGCCGACCTGCCGGACATCGATCTGCGCATCCAAACCAGCATGCGAGACCTCGATCTGGACGAGGAGCCCATCCCGCTCGGCGTTCGTGGCGGCGATTCGGCAAGCTGGCCGCGCTACCACTCCGTCATGCTTGCGCCGGAAGTTGTCTTTCCCGTCGCAAGCGCCGGCTTCGTGGAACGGCGCGGTCTTCCCGAGCGGCCAGAAGACCTCCTGACGTTACCTCTCATTCATCTGGAAGAACCCGTCAGAGTTGCGTGCGATTGGTCGGAGTGGTTTGCAAGTGCGGGAGTGCGATATTCCGCTCAAGCGCGGCGGCTGGCGATCAACGACTATGTGCTCGTCATACAGGCCGTTCTGGCAGGCGAAGGCGTGGCTCTCGGCTGGCAGCATCTTATCGAGGAGCAGATCCGATCGAGAGCGCTGGTTCCCGTGGGCGGGCATGTTCTTCACACCAACGCGGCTTTCCACGTCGTCTGGCCACGATCGAGAGAACTCAATGCCCAAGCAAGGCGCGTGCGTGACTGGCTGGTCGAAGAAGGGCGACGCAGCCGTCAGGAAGAGCAGGTTCTCAACAGCGCCCGGCCGGTTGGGTAGATCGGCTCCCGTGATTCTGCTGCAGAAGCGGCAGACTGAGAATCCACGCCTGAATCAGCGATCGGTGACCTACCGAAATCCATGTCCGGGAGTCTGTGAAACGCGCTTTTAGACCGAGCATGTTCGTTTATTGCCAAAAAACCATAATTGTTCCACGAACATCACACATTAAAGACTCAACGTTGACAATTTGGATCGAAGCTTAATGCGTATACGACACGGTTTCCTGTGGGTGTTCCTGGCAATTGCCCCTTCGGCATATGCGCTGGAAACCGGCTCACCACCCGTTTTGGCGCCGCTACAGCAGCAGGCGCAAGCGGCTCATCTGAGCGCGCAATTTCTGACCCGTTTCCACTATAAGCCCGTTCCACTTGATGATGCCTTGTCGGCCAAGATCATGAACCGGTTTATCAAATCTCTGGATCCGGATCGTGTCCTCTTCCTTCAGGCCGATATCGACAAGTTCATGGCGAACAGCGCCAAGATCGACGACGCCATCAATCAGGAAGACTTGCAGATTCCATTTTCGATTTTCAACGTTTATGAGCAGCGGGTCGTCGATCGCATGAGTTATGCGCGCAGTCTGCTCAACCAGAAGATCGACTTCAGCGTTCAGGAAGACTATCCTCTCGTCCGCGACAATGAGCCCTGGCCGCAATCCGAAGCGGAAAGCAATGACTTGTGGCGCAAGCGCGTCAAGAACGACTGGCTGCGTTTGAAGCTTGCTGGCAAAGACGATGCCGCCATTCGCGACACGCTCGACAAACGCTACGAAAATTCCCTGGAACGCGCCTATAAGTACAAGAGCGATGATGTTTTCCAAACGTTCATGGACGCCTATACGACATCGATAGACCCGCATACCGACTATTTCGGCGCCGCCGCTTCGGCTGAATTCGATATTTCAATGAAGCTCTCGCTGGTTGGTATCGGCGCAGTGCTGCAGGAACGGGATGATTATACAACGATCCGCGAGCTGGTGGCTGGCGGCCCGGCACAACTGTCCGGCAAGCTTGCCGTCGGGGATCGCATCACCGGCGTCGGTCAGGGTGCGGACGGCCCGATAAAGGAAGTGGTCGGTACACGCCTCGACGAAATCGTGCAGATGATACGCGGGGCAAAGGGTTCGGTCGTGCGCCTGGACATCTTGCCGGCGGACGCCGGACCGGATGGCAAGCATCACATCATCAGCCTGGTGCGCGACAAGATCAGCCTCGACAAACAGGCGGCCAAGAAGACGATCCTGCCGGTAAAGGATGGCGATGCCACGCGCAAGATCGGCGTGATTACGCTGCCCGCCTTCTACGAGGACTTCGAAGCACGGCGAAAGGGCGACAAGGATTACCGAAGCGCCAGCCGCGACGTTGCCAAACTCCTCGGCGAACTGAAGCAGGACAAGGTCGACGGCGTCCTGATTGACCTGCGCGACAATGGCGGCGGTTCATTGTCCGAGGCGATCGATATGACTGGCCTGTTTGTTGGCAAGGGTCCGGTCGTTCAGCAGCGCAATGCAGATGGCGACGTGGAGGTGGCGAAAGACGATCTCTCGGCTCCCGTATGGGCTGGTCCCGTCAGCGTGCTGATCAATCGCGGCTCCGCGTCAGCTTCGGAGATTTTTGCCGCGGCAATACAGGACTACGGCCGAGGCGTGATCGTCGGCGAACCGAGTTTCGGCAAAGGTACCGTGCAGACCGTGGTCAATCTCGATCAGGTGGCTCATAACCTCAAACCAAAATTCGGCGAGCTGAAAGTAACCATCGCTCAGTTCTTCCGGGTGAATGGCGGCACGACGCAGCTACGCGGCGTGGTGCCCGATATCAGCCTGCCGGGTCTTTCGGATCTCAAGACCTTTGGCGAGTCGAGTTTCGACAACGCTCTGCCTTGGACCCAAGTCAAACCCGCAAACTACAAACCTTCGGGTGACATAAAGGCGCTTCTACCTGAGCTGCAAAGCCGCCATGATGCCCGGGTGCAGGACAATCCGGATTTCCAACGCTTTATGGCGGACGTTGCAGACTTGAAGGCGCAGCGCGACAAACGGGTTGTCTCCCTCAATGAGACGCAGCGTCGCAACGAACTGATTGCCCAGGCAAATCGTCACAAATCGGGCGACAAAATCAACGATGGGGTGAACGCTGGTGACGACGATGGCCTGCAGGCAAACGAGCGCAGCCTGAGTGCGGATATTGCCATTGAAAATGCGCGCAAGAACGTCAAGGACGTCTTGCTGAACGAGGCCGCCTCTATTCTTGCCGATGAGGCTGATCTGCAGAAAGGTGTGCTGAAGACCGCGATACAACAATCGGGAAACGCTGACGGAAAGTAGTAATTCCGGGCGGCAAAACCAACGTGCTCGTCGCAGCTACGCACCGGCAGTCCTCGTCGCTGCCGGTAAGGCGGCGACCGGGATTCGGCCAGCACGGCATCGACCGGAGCCGAACCGACACCTGCGGAACCGATTGCTTTCGATCCTGCCATCTCGGTTTCGCAGGCGATTTTCGCTGCGGAGCTCCAAGCTTGAGCAGAGAAAATCGGCTTAGCGTTGCTTTAAAGAAACTGTGCAAGGATGCCCGCCTGTTCTCTATACCGGCAACCTGATGAAGTTTCGAAGAAAACCAAAAATATTAGGCGGGTTCGCGAGCTCTGCGATAGGGCACACCAGCGCATTTGCTCCAGCAATATTTGCGGCAACTATTGCAGTAATCGTCGTCTATGTTGCAACGAACTGGCGGCTGGAGCGGTCGCTGGCCAATGAACGGGCAATCGTTGCCGGTGAGCTTGCCACCATATCATCTCGGCTTCAGACAAATCTCAATAGTAACGTGAAGCTTTTGCAAGGCCTGGCGGCCGGAATTGCAGTCAATCCGAAGATGGAGCAGGACGCTTTTTCCAAACTTGCCGCACAGATTTTGCAGCCCGATTCACAATTGCGAAGCTTCGCTGCCGCCCCCGGCATGGTGGTCAAGTGGGTCTACCCTGAAAAAGGAAACGAAAAGGCAGTAGGGCTCGACTATCGAACGAACGAAAAGCAACGGGACAGCGCGATGCTGGCGCGCAACACCCACAATATCGTTCTGACCGGCCCCGTTGAACTTGTCCAGGGTGGAACTGCTTTCCTGGTCAGATGCCCAGTTTATGTCAATGACGGAACAAGCCAGGTCTTTTGGGGCCTTCTTTCGGGAGTGGTAGACATACCAAGGCTCTACCAAGATAGCGGCCTTGGATCGACCGACCTTGAGATCGCCATCAGCACGGTACCGGAGCCGAGCTTGACCAAACAGGTTTTTCTCGGCGGCCTGGAAACCTTTTCGAAGCGGCCCGTCGTGGCATCGGTCGATATGACTTATGGCCGATGGACCCTCGGCGCGCTGCCCAAGGGCGGATGGGGTCAAAATAAAGGCATTGCCACTTTTGAACTCTATGCCTGCCTTTTGTCATTTTGCGTCGTTGCACCGATTGTCTGGGTTGGCGTTCTGACCAAATCACGCCAGAAAACCATCGAGAAGCTTCGCCTTCACAAGAAAAAGCTCGTCCGGGCACGGCAAAGGCTGGAGTACCTGTCGCTGCACGACGCACTGACGGGGCTCCCTAACAGACGATTTGTTGACCAGATGATCTCGCAACCCTCGAGACCCGGCCCAGAGGATTGTCTGATACTCATCCATATCGATCTCGATCGATTTAAGGAGATCAACGACACGAAAGGGCACGCCGGAGGCGACGCAGTCCTGCAGACAACGGCTTCGCGTCTTGCCAATCTGGCCGGCCCGAATGACGTAGCGGCCCGGATCGGCGGAGATGAGTTCATCTTCGCGAGCTGGAGCAACACTCCCGAGTCCAAAGCAAACACATTGGCCCAACAGATTGTCGCCACGCTCGAGCAACCCCTCTTCATTGATGGTTCGGAATGCGTTGTCGGTGCAAGCGTTGGCGTCGCCTGGGAAACTGAATGTGCGCGCGGGCGGGACCTCAGCCAATTGCTTCTAAACGCCGATTTGGCGCTGTACGAGGCAAAGCAGACGGGCCGCGGCCGGGCTGCTATCTTCACCGAAGAGCTTCGCAGCGCCGCCATCCATTCGAAAGAATTGGCAAACGAATTCAATCATGCGCTCGATCGCGATGAACTCGTTGCATTCTTCCAGCCGCAGTTTAACGCGAACACCTTGGAAATTGCCGGCGTCGAGACGCTTGCCCGCTGGGATCATCCGCGAAAAGGTCTGCTCGGCCCGGATAAATTCCTTGCCGTCGCCGAAAATCTGGGACGTTCCGGCGACATGGACAGGCTGATCCTGCAAAAGGCGTTGTTCGAGCTTACGAGATGGGACAGCCTGGGAATGCACATCCCGCGCGTCTCCGTAAATATCTCGGCGCGGCGGCTCGCGCAGACAAATCTGCTTGCCGAGCTGGCGGCACTTCCCTTGGCGAGGGGCCGACTGTGTTTCGAACTGCTTGAGACCATCTCGTTCGACGATTTCCAACCTGTTCTCAATGAGATAATTCCCGCAATCAAAGAGCTGGGCATTGAAATCGAGATCGATGATTTCGGCACCGGGCATGCCAGCATCGTTAGTTTGCTCAGATTCGAGCCAAGAAGGCTGAAGATCGATCGGGAAATCATCAACCCGATCGTCACGTCTCCGTCTCAACGCCGTCTCGTCTCCTCGATTATCGAAATCGGCCGCTCACAAAACATCGACATCGTTGCCGAGGGCGTGGAGACGATGGAGCATGCGAAGATCCTGAAAGATCTTGGCTGCCATTTGCTGCAGGGCTATGCCCTGGCACGACCAATGACCTCGCAGCAGTTGATCGAATTTTGCCGTGCGAAGGATAAGGAACTTTCGGAGACTGGCTAAGAGCAACGCCTTGCTCCCGGCCGCACTTCACGCAGCCGCTATGGCCGGAGCTCCAAACATTGAAGGGCTGACACCGTGTCGCGCACCAGATCGGCGTCCGACGAAGCCAAACTGCCGTTTACCGTGAAAAGATTGTTCTCGAAACCGACACGTATGTGCCCTCCCAAGGGCCGGATCCGACTGATGGTAGTGGCGATCTTGTCATCTGCGATCGCCGCTTGCTCGTAAGCCTGGTCGTCGAGATCCTATCTCCCGAACTCTAACCCCTTGTCGGTCGTTGCGACTATATCGACGGCCTGCTTCCTGAATTTTTCCAGTTCAGTCGCCGGATCGGGGATAAGCCTAATCGCATCGTCAAGGATGATCATAAGCCGCGAGGTACTGTCCTTATAATCTGCCTGTGCACGCCTAAAGTCGTCGGTTTCTGGCTTATATTTGATGACTTGATATAGATCGTATCCAAGTGCCATCAACCGCTGGCTGGCTTGCGCCGCCTTAATAGACGCGAAGTTGTCGTGGGCGTTAAAATCGGAGTATCTGTTGTCCGCATCCTTGTAATTGACGGACATCATGGCAAGTCAGCGATCCCCACCGCACATAATGGCAAAACGACGGAAAGTATTTTGTTCTGATATTCAGGTTGGCGAGAAAAGCATATTGTCACCCGGCTATTCCTGATCTGCGCCGCCGACTTTCGCCACATTGGCCATATAATTTCAGGACATCATTTACGCTTTCATAGCTGAAGTCGCTATTTGTGAACCAGAAATTGAGAACTCTTAAACAAAGAAATTAACGTGTATTTTTCATGCGCTTTGTGGATAGTCACTCGTGAAATGTATAACCCGACCGCAAGCGTCGATGCTCGGATGCAAATGCGCTTTGGATCAACTCCGGACAGGCACGGCGTTTCGCGCGCCGCCTCTGGCACCGCGCGCACGCCTCCTTGGCTATGTTGCTTTGCTGATCTCGAGCCTCACACCGATTTCATCCCTGGATCGCCTCCGCAACCGCCAACTCGGCCATGGCGAGCGCGGCCTCGCGGGTGTTGGCGGCAGCGATGAAGCGGCCGCTATGGCAGAAGGTCGCGCCCTCTATGCCGCAAACCGCGGCGAGATCATGGTCGGTCAGGCCTGCCCAGGCGGCGGGCAGGTCTGCTCTGAGTTCAAACCCCTCATCCGCACGGCGGATACCGGTCAGGCACCAATCATTTTCACGCGGGTGAACGACAAACAGCAGGTGATCGGCGCCTGCCTTGACGATGGCTGGGCGGAACGGCATCCCCCTTGGCAGTTCCAGAATGCGGCCGTTGCCTGCATCCAGAATGGCCTGGAGCACGAGCGCCTCGGCCCGCAACTTGGCGGCGCTTTGGGCAATCCTTGCCTCAACAAAACTCCTGGCAATGACAAGGGCTTTTTGGAAGCCGCGATCCTCGGCCTCGGGATTCGTCTCGTCGAAAACCGGCTTTAAGGTTTCCAGCAGCGCGGGCAGCGTGAGCCCAGCCAGCGATCCTGCGATGGAAGGGCTAAGCGCGCCATTGTCAACCAGGTCGATCGGCAGCACGAAACTGGCATCGAAAGAGGCATGAAGCGCCTCGATATTGCCTTCGGGAAGGCCCGACGCCGCAAGATAGTCACGGCCATAATGTTTCCAGATCAATCCGAACGAACTGTAGGGTTGGCCATTCTCCCGCAGCGGTGCGCCGCGCTGATGATGATCGAAGATCCGCTCGGCCTCGTCATATCGGCCGCCGACATCGTAGATGATGCGGTCTTCGCCGGGCGTCGTCCATTCCAGCGCCCTGCTACGGATCAGGCGAGCGTTCGGAAAAAGCCGCGTCAGGATGACACTGGACAGCAGTTCGTCGGCATGAAAGCCGCCGGAATGGGTGACGAGGAAATCTGGGATCATGCGGGAGATGGGCCTTGTGGTTCGCGAAGTGTCGTTTTGGGGTTAGCAGCAGATAGCCATTGCTGCAGTTCATCTCAACCCGCCATCTGCTCGTTCGGGTACCTTGATCAATCGTGACACACCGCACGGCTTATTCGGCAGGGAAGGCTTGATGGCCGACCCGGGCAATCCGTGCTAATCTCGTCAGCCATCGAACGCATAGCGGGTGTCAGCGATGTTGGAAACGGACAAGGTGTTCGCGGGCTCGATTCCGGAAAACTACGACCGCTATATGGTTCCATTGATTTTCGAGGCCTTCGCCGCAGATCTGGCGCAGCGCGCAGCGTCCTTGGCGCCAGGCGCCGTATTGGAAATAGCTGCGGGAACGGGAGTCGTAACCCGCGCGCTGGCGCCCAAACTATCTCCCGATGCACGCTATGTCGTAACCGACCTTAACCAGCCGATGATCGACTACGCCGCTTCGCGGCAAGCTCCCGACAACCGCATCGAATGGCGCCAGGCCGATGCTCTGGCGCTGCCATTTGAAGATGCGACCTTCGATCTCGTCTGTTGTCAGTTCGGAACAATGTTCTTTCCCGACCGCCCGTCTGCCTATCGCGAAGCAAAGCGGGTTCTGAAGCCTAAAGGGCATTTTTTGTTCAGCGTATGGGATCGCATCGAGGAGAATGTATTTGCGGATGATGTGACCCATGCGCTCGCCGAGATTTTTCCGAACCATCCGCCGCGCTTTCTGGCGCGCACGCCGCACGGCTATCATGACCGTGAGCTGATCCGTGCCGAGCTGGAGGATGCCGGTTTCTCGCATGTGGTGATCGAAACGAGAGCCGAACAAAGCCGAGCATCATCGCCCCGCCTACCGGCTGTCGCCTATTGTCAGGGGACAGTTCTTCGCAACGAAATAGAGGCTAGAGAAGCGGGAAGCCTGGAGGCCGCGACCGACTATGTTGCATCCGCGATCGCAGCGAAACATGGTAGCAGCGATGTGGCAGCCAAAATTCAGGCACACGTAATCATGGCGGTGGCCTAAAGCGATCGCGATCTCCGAGATTTGCTCTTGACGTGTTAGAGCCCTGGTTTCGCATGTCGCCGTCGCAAAACCGCTGCACGCTATTGCGCGACAAACCTAATTTCATGCTGCTTCAGATTGGCAAGATTTCGGTACACCGAGATCATATGGTCGCCTAAAAGGCGCGCCGCGCCGCTTGACAGCGTGTGCCCGTGCAGGCGCTCCGTTCGTCCCGTCAGGAAATCCCTGGGTACCAGAAGCGAAATCACGTCATCCGCCTCGACTAGGCTTTCGTTGACTTGCGCAGCATCGACGACGAACAGATCGCCGGCGGTTTTGGTGGGGTTTTGGCTTGTCGACCAGCAAATCAATCGACCCCTTAGCATCAGGCTGAACCGGAAGAAATCATGGCCGTCGATGCGGCAAGTCTTTCCGTTCTGCGGATTTCATAGGCGGGAGCCCGGCCCTGATCGAGCCACTTCCTGCCCGATATGATAAGCGGACCAAGGGGAGCACCGGTTGCCTCCGCATTGAAGGAAATTGAATTCTCGTCCCGCAACTTGCAATCGCAATGATTGTCCCCCACCCAAGCCTGAAATCGATCCTTTTCGGGGAATATCAGGTGGAAAAATTGAAAATCGATATCGAAGGAGTCTGCATCAGCGGACTATATGCTTGGTAGCCACCCGGCTGTTGAGGGTACGCGTGCAGCAACCGGAAAATGTGGTATCAAATTGCCATATAGCGCATTAATTGTGGAAAGCTGGGTCATCGTCTTTGCGGGACCCGCTGTCGGTAGGGTCAATGGTTCGTGTAGCATGCCTGCGCTGTCAAATCGGTTCCACCAGCCATCGAAGACAGAAGATTGGGGAGCACGGTCGCGAACTGATAGGCGATTTTGACCTGCGAAAAACCTTCCAGACCGTAGCAGCTCGCATCCTTGTTGAGCGTGATCGAAGAAGCATCGAGATTGATGAGCCAGCCCGATGCTTTGGTCTGCGCAAAGGCGATTGCCATGGAAGCATTGTAGACCTCCGTCTTCGCATTCGAGCTGCGGGAGGCCCATACATCGGGCAGTCGCGATTGCTGTTTCATGAAGGGCGTGGCTCGCCCAGAATAATCGGCCGAACTCTATAATGCCGAACAGCATCAGGAAGAACAGCGGCGCCACCAGAGCGAATTCCACGGCGCTCGCGCCGGCGCGGGCGTGCCAAAGTCTGCGCAGGTCGCGGATCATTTCGTCTGCACCACCGCGCTGGCATAAATATAACCGTGTTCGGCAAGACCATAGCCGGAAAACATCGGAGCATATGCCTGTTTCGCTGTCATCACGACGTACTTGCCGGCACCGCGCCATCGGGACAGGAGGAACCGCAGGTCTGTTGAGAGCCCCAGTTAAAAGAGGACGCCATGCCTTTTGGGCAATAGCAGGCACCTGTCGGGCCAGGGGTGCCGTCGATCTTGACGATTGCGCCGTCATAGCTGGCCTGCACGCCGTCATTGACGACGACCGAAGCACTTGCGTCGCCTGAGGTGAATTGGCCAGCGATCATGAGGGCGAGACTCTTGGCCAATTGATTGTCGCTCTTGCCATCGATCTGGTCGGAATGGACGATGGCGTAACTCGCATTGTTGGAGATCGCGGCTTCCAACTGAAAGCGGGCGAAAACGAGCGCGCCTATGTCGAAGCTCACGGCCAGGATCAGCGTAAAGATCGGAGCCAGGATCGCGAACTCGATGGCGGCGTTGCCACTCACGTCCTGCTTCAGGGCATTCGCCTGACGAAATATGTTGAAGCTGATTTTCTGCATGATGAACGGACCAAATCTCATTGGATCAAGGCCACCTTCCCGCTGCTGGTGGACAAGGCGCATTCCGAAAGCGCCTGGGAGCCACCCGACAATGAAATGCTCGCGCCGATCAACTGAAGGCAGCCGCCTGGAACATTGCCCAAGGAGCCACCGCCGCCGAAGTCGATCATCCCGTTCGGAAAATAGAATGCGCCAGAAATCTTGCCGACGCCGCCGGAGGTGATCTCTGCGCCTTTGGTATTGCTCGACGACTGCGGACCAATCACCGCCAAATTTGCATTGGAGCCGGATTGAGGTGCGGTAAGAGTGATGGCATTGCCGCCGGTCAGGCAGAATGCCTTTTCGTTGCACTCCCAATCCGAAGGCGTGGCTGTGCCTGAAATGACGATCGTGACGTCGGTTCCGGAAACAGCGACTGAATTGCCGCAACTTGCGCCGCCCGTATTGACGGAGAAATAGCCATCGACCGTGTAAATCCCGGCTCCAAGCTTGGCACCGCCTGCCAAGTTAACGCTGCCGGAAATGTCGTGCTGGGCGCTAGCGGGAATAGTGATGCAACTGCCGCCTCCGCCGCCGTTGATGCCGCCGTCGACGCGGAAACTTCCTGTTCCTGCGTTGGCGTCCGCCATGAAAGTGACCGACCCGCCGCCCAGTGGGATTCCGTTGCTGCCGCTGGACTTGCCGATCGTATAGCTATTGGTCGCGCCCGCTCCGAGTTTCAGGGTAGCACCGTCGCCCGTATAGAAGCCAGCGTCCAAGGTGAAGGTGCTCGGCCCGTCGATGGTAAGTTTCCCCGAGCTGCAGAGGCTGTAACGCGCGTCTCCGCAACTCTGGTCGCCCATGCCGAAATGAAAGGTGCCGGCTCCGAACGTCAGGTCAGCTCCGTAGACCCCCTTGGCAACGTTGAAGGTGCCATCGCCAAAGACCAGCTTTGTGCCGAAATCATTCTGGATGCTGCCCGAGAAGTTGTAGGTCGTGTTCTTGTTTCCGGAAGTATTGAAATTGACCTGCATGTTGCCGTGTACAAGGAGCGAACCGATGCTGATCTTCGAGCCGGAGCAGCTAATGTCCCATTTCGTCGTCCAATATTGATTGTAGTTGGCCGGGTTATAGGTGCATCCTGCGGCCTCGATCGCCGCCGCAGTATCTTTCGGAGAGGAATTGCCGCCGAATTCGATGTCCTGGCCATTGCTTACCTTGGCCTTGCTTGGCCACGAGGCGCTGCGCATTGTGTCAAAACGGCCGGTCAGTTCACTGACCCCATCATTGCCGTCGAGCGGATCGCTGGTGTACTGCTTGGTGATCGGGGCCGAGTTGCCGTCCGATTGAACGATGTTCGCCGTCCAGGGACAAGGCTGCGAAGAACCCTCATCGTAGGTGGCGCTTTTTGCGGTGATCTTCGTGCCGCAGGGGGCAACCAGATTGCTGTTGGAGGCCACATAGCAATTGCTTGCGTTGACCTGCACCCCACCCGACAGGGTCACGCCCGATGCAGACTTGTCCAGGGCGATGATGCAGCCACTCTCGGCAGACCCCAGGGAAGAATAGGCTTCGGCTGCAATATCGAGTTTGGAACTGACGCCCAGAATAGGCGCCAGGAAAAGCGTGTCCGTGGTGGTCACGTTCACATGCACCGCTTGAGCGCGCGCATCCTTGGGGGGAATTCGTCAGCGATACCGTAACATCTGCGGAATCGATACCATTGAGTTCCGCCACCGGAAGCGCGGCGTCCTTCATCTGATCTTCGGAGTTCGTATCGCTGTAGGCAAGTGCGCCGGCATAGGAAGCGAGATCCGCCGTGCGCTGGTTCTGGTCACGCACCAAAAGTCCGTAACCGTATTCGATGGAAAGTGCTGCGAAGCCGAGGACGACCGGCAGGCAAATGGCGGTCATGATGGCGATGCTGCCTTTGCGATCACTACCGAGCGAACAGAAATAACGCAGGACAACTTTAATTAATCGATTCACCGTCTTACTCTAAAAAGGCGTCGGGGCGGGAGATCGACTAGTCCCGCTTTCGAACGCTCAAATGCATGTGTCCCATCTGTGTCTACGGATACGCCCGCCTTCCGGACGGGCCCCGCGAGGCGGATAACTCCGCGCGCCGCACAGTTCAGAGATTTGAGCGGGATCATCCCGCGGCTGCGCACCGCGAGGAACGCACTTGCCCGACCGGGTCCTTGCTGCGGCACGCTGAGCGCACCGCATCGGGACGAAAGTCAATCATAGCGCTTTTGACAGGACCGCCAGGGGGTCAACAAATTCTTAAAAACCAGAACGATGCGTTTCTATGCTGCGTTGTGCGGACAACACAAGCGCAATCGGGATAGTCAGAGTCGCATGCCGCGCGATCAATCAAGCGTTTTCTTATCGCTTCTGCGACCGCCTCGACCCGATTGGACGCTCCGAGCTTCCGGGTCGCCGATTTGAGATAGCTGTTGATCGTTTCCAACGTGTAGCAGGATTGATTTGCGATTTCCTCGCTCGTCAAACCGCGACTGGCGAGCTTCAAGCAAAGCAGTTCGCCTCTGGTCAGGCGAAGATGATCGGCAGCAAACCTATCCATGATGGTTTTGGTGACGGCGCTGTGCAGCGGTTCGACCATCATTGATAAGAACTCGCGCTCGCCCTGCGTGAATGGCCGGGCATTTGTGAAGCAAAGCGCACCATAAACGACCTCGTTCCTACAGAGGGGGAAAAAGATGAAGAACTTGAATTCCTGTTCACGAACAAACGTGAGCTTCTCATTCGCGCGACGAACTACCTGGAGGCGCTTTGTACGTCGCTGAAGCACGACATCGATGCCATGGCGGACCATGCCGTGAACACAGACGGGCGAGCCGTGCAAAAGGCGTGAGGGCTTGCGCGCTCTTTCATCACTAACGAAAAACGATTCAAGGCGCACGGCGGCAGGGAGGAGGCTGCCGACGCTCAAACAGAAAGGATTTCGACTATATCCTTCCTGGCAAACCTCAAGATTGGCACAAAGCTCGCGCTTTCATAAGGTATCGGAATTGTACTGATCGCGGGCATCCTCATAGATCAGCAGATAGCCAGCGGTGAGATCGGTTCGGCGAATGCCGGCGTTTCTCGTGAGCAAACGATTCTCAATGGCATTCAGACTGCCGCCGTATCTCTCGGAAATGCAGGCGGCTTCCAATGAAGTCGGCTCCGGCACGACCGCTCGGAATGTCGAAGCCGCGCTAAACCAGACTAAAACGAGCAGCCAACAGGCCTGGGATGGTCTTGAACAGCCCATCAATATCGCTCTGAAGCCGGATGTCTTGAAAGACATCCGCAATGGCATGCGCGAGTATGAAGGCCTTATCGCAAAGCGAGCCTCCGCTCTGATGGCGGCTATGGCGAAAAGGAATGGTGCTTCCTTGAGCCAGGCGGAGACCGATGCGGCATTGGCGGTCGTACCTGCGGCGGATATGGACCAGGTCATGGAGCGCACGCGCACAGCAACAGAGGCTTCCATCAAGAACGCTCGTCACTTTACGGAGGAAGCAAAAACAGCGTTAGCGGCCGCCGTTTCAAGCGCCGAAACTGTCTCCTTGATCATTGGCGCAAGCGTCATCTTCGTCCTGTTCGCATCGGCGATCGTATTGATGATTGACGTTGCCAAGCCCATGAAGATGATGACCGAGGCGATGCGCCGACTTGCTGACGGCGACACAAGTGTCGATATCGACTTCAAGATGCGCCGGGATGAAATAGGTGCCATGTGTGAAGCCGTTAAGGTCTTTCAACAGAACGCCGTCGCCAATAGGCGTCTGGAGGAAGAGGCGGCCGCCTCGCGCGGTCACCAGGAGGCCGAGCGCGCCGAGGTGCAGCGCCGCACCGAGCAGGAAGCCGAACGGTTGCGCTTTGCGTCCGAAAACTTGGCGTCGCTTTCCAAATCAACGAGGCCTTCGCGCCGGATTTCGAGGCGCCACGCCAGGACTTCAACCGGTCCGTCCGACAGCCGAGCTCGGTGTGCACAGCTCCGTGCACACCAGCCGCAGCGCCATCGTCGTTGCCGAGGTCGGAGAAAGCACGACCGGCCTGGTGGTTGATCGCGTGTCGGACATCCTGTCGATCGGCAATGGACAAATCCAGCCGGTGCCGGACTTCGGCACCGAGTTCGACCCTACTTTCTCGTATGGGATTATCCCACTCGACCACAGCATGGTCTGCTTCCTCAACCTCGATCAAATGTTCGCCACCATCGAACAGGCATCGGCGGCGTAGCGGTTCCGTTTTGTGGGATGGCAAATCTTGTTGCCTACGAAGCCGCAAGCTCCCCGACAATATCGGCCGGCCTGGATATCCGACCGGGGTCGGCGGTTAAGTCTCGCTCACGCTGCGGCGCATCGCGTCGGAGCAGGAGCTCGATGCCGCCGACGGTTGCTTTCAAATCCACGAAAACCGCGTCGCAGCTGCTTTTGCCGAGACCACGGTGCTAAAGATTTTCAGGTCCGCAATCAGGCGATGTACCGCGCCATCAGTCCGCCACGAGGAAAATGCTGCACGTGCGAGCAGATTATTTTGCGCTAAGCGGATATCAAATACGCAGGGCGTATATCGGATTGCTGTACGAAACGACACTCAATCCCACATATGCGGAACCGGATTCGCTGGCGCGCAATCCCTTTATCTATGGATAGGTCTTGGCCGCTTCCAATTCCGCAGGGTAATACTGAGGTACGTAAATCATGTGGGTTTCGGGTTTAAGTTCGACAAAGGGTCCAAGCTCTCCGCATGGCCCGTGACGCAATTGATGATGGAAGCGTTACGCCGAAACGCGTGGATTTCTGCCGAAGACCGGCATTACCACGTCGGGCACTACAGAATCTGGAACGGAAGACGTCATTCCGAAATAAAAGCGAAACTTTCGGACGGACCGGACGTCTTTGTACTCTACATCCCATTTGCGGATACGAGAGCAATAAGAACGAGCGAGAGACAGGACACTTCGAAGCCGACGAGCGTTCTAATATGCGACATGTCAAGCTTCGAGACGCTGACACCCCATGTAGACCTCGGCCATATCGGCATAGCATGCGAAAAGTCCGCCATGATCCGGCAACTGAGCACTTTGCTGGACGCCCCCGTTGTCAACGATATAAGTTTTACAGGTGAAATTGGTCTGACGACCGCAAGAGGCGCCCGGATAGCGATGCTGGGTACCCTCATTTGGAGTTGTCTGGACACAAGCCTTTTTGCCCATCCCCCATCAATGCTCATCGAACACCTATTGAATGCAATGATGATCATGTTGTTGGAAACGGTCCCGAACAACTATTCGGGACGGCTCGCAAAATTAGCGTCGCCGGCGATACCCAAACATTTGAAGAGAGCAATCGAATATATGCACGCCAACGTCGCGTCGCCAATGAACACCGCCGATATCGCAGAGGCGGCCGGCACAAGCATTCGATCGCTACAGGCTGCCTTTCAGCAATTCAAAGGCACGACGCCCCTCAATTATCTGCGGACAATCCGCTTGGAGGGGGCTCGCAACGCGCTGATGGATCCCACCACATCTCTGTCGATCGCGAAAATCGCGCAGAGTTGGGGCTTCTCCCATATGGGGCGCTTCGCAGCGCTTTATCGCAGATCCTTCGGCGAAATGCCCTCCACCGCAACAAAGCAGCGTAAACCCTTCAGCGAATAAGGTAGTCGCTGAGCGATAGCGACGGCTAACCGACCTGCAGTCTCGGCATGTTGCTCTCCAGCCTTCATGTCAATGCTTGCTGGGAGCAGCGCTGCACTGGAAACGGCCGATATTCTCCGTCGAACACACAGCGATGAGGCTTTAAAAACCCTTGCCAAACTCGGGCTCCGAGCATCAATCGTTCACGAACAGACCGGCATACTGCTCGCGCAGCACATTTTTCTGGACCTTTCCCATCGTGTTGCGCGGGAGTTCGTCGACGAACATCACTCGCTTCGGCTGCTTGTAGCGCGCAAGCCGGCTAGCGAGCGCCTTTAGCACTGCGGCTTCGTCGACCGATGCTCCAGGCCGGCGCACCACGACAGCCGTTACGCCCTCGCCAAAGTCCGGATGTGGGACACCGATGACGGCGCTTTCGAGCACGCCCTCGACTTGATCAATCTCCCCCTCGACCTCCTTGGGATAGATGTTAAATCCGCCGGAGATCACGAGATCCTTGCTTCGCCCGACAATGCGGACGTAGCCCCGCTCGTCGATCTTTCCGAGATCACCGGTGATGAAGAAGCCATCCGGCGTGAACTCGGCGGCCGTCTTTTCCGGCATGCGCCAATAGCCCTTGAACACGTTCGGCCCTTTGATTTCGATCATGCCCGTCTCATCGGCAGGCAACGGCTTTCCGGCCGCCGTATCGACGACACGAACCCTCACGCCCGGCAAGGGAAAACCGACGGTGCCAGCAACACGCTCGCCATCGTAGGGGTTCGAAGTGTTCATGTTCGTTTCCGTCATTCCATAACGCTCCAGGATCGCATGACCGGTACGGCTGCGGAAATCCGCGTGGGTGTCGGCCAGCAGCGGGGCCGAACCCGATACGAAAAGACGCATGTTCGCGGCAGCGTCCTTGTCGAGGCGCGGATTTTGCAGGAGCCGCGTGTAGAAGGTCGGAACGCCCATGAGCACTGTCGATCGCGCCATCAGCGAAATGACTTCCTCGGGATCGAACTTCGGAAGCAGGAACATCGAGGCGCCCGCCAGCAGCGTCACATTCGTCGCGACGAAGAGACCGTGAGTATGGAAGATCGGCAAGGCGTGTATGAGCCGGTCGGCCAATGTGAAGTGCCAATAGTCGCACAAGGTCGATGCATTGGAGAGCAGGTTTCCATGCGTGAGCATCGCGCCCTTCGAACGACCGGTGGTTCCGGATGTGTACAGGATCGCCGCAAGGTCATCCGCGCCACGATGGGCTTGGGCAAAATCGTCCGTTCTGCCGTTGGCGATTTCGATCAACGTTCCGCCGCCGTCGGCATCCAGAGTTTCCACGACGGCGCCGTAAACCGCGGCAATCGGTGAAACGGCCTCCTTCGCCGCCGGCGCGACGATCAAAAGCCGAGGTTCGGCGTCGGCGATAAAATATTCCAGTTCTGCCAGCGTATACGCGGTATTTAGCGGAAGGTAGATGGCCCCGCACCGAATACAGGCGAGATAAAGCATCAGGGCTTCGGCACTCTTTTCGACCTGTACGGCGACCCTGTCTCCTGCCTGCACGCCAAGCGCCGAAATCGCGTGCGCCAGGCGAGCAGAAAAGGACAGGGCCTGTCGATAGGTCCATGTCCGTCCGCTTGCCAACTCCATGAAAACCGCCTCGCCCCGCCCCGCATTCCGGATCGCGTCGAACAAATGATTACTCATGATCTCTTCCTCATCGTGTTCCTGATCGCGCCGACATATCGGCGTTTATCGGGCAAGGCGATTTGAGCCGCCGACGGATGAACGGAGCAGCAACAACACGCCCCGTTGCGCCAGCGCCTCGTGGTCCGCGACTATATCGTCGACTTTGCAAAGGTGCATTCACCGTCTTCCTTTTTGACCAGCTTTCCAGGAGGCAGCCACCGAATGCAGGCCGCGCCTTTATGCACGGTCTCGGCGAATATCGAGGGGAACGTTCAGGCCAACCTTCACCCTGTCCATGGTGACGAAGCTGCGGAAGCGCTTCACGTTGTTGTTGGCGAAGAACAGACGTCTGGTCATGGCCTCGTAGTCCGCCATCGTCCGGACGACGACCAAGAGAATGAAGTCCACCTCACCGGTGACGTAGTAGCACTGCTGCACCTCGGGCGCTTCGCTGAAGGCCTTCTTGGCCTGATCATGCATGTCCTGATATTCGTTATTCATCTCCACTTCCACGAACACCGTAATTTCCTGGCGAAGAGAAGGGCTGGATCACCGTGTCAGACACGTCCTGGCCCGGCTACGAGCGCATCCCCGGCCTTGTCATGCAAGGATACACCGCCCTCCTCAGCGAAGCGCTTCGGCAGATGCCGGAGCCGCCGACCCATGTGTTCGTTCAGGCCGGCGTCGGAGGTATCGCCGCGACCGTGGCCGGCCATTTCTCCGTCCTTTTCGGGGACGCTCGCCCCTGTTTCATCGTCGTCGATCCGTCTCGCGCAGCCTGCCTTTTCGAGACCGCATGTGCTGGCCATCCGGTGAGGGTCGAGCATGGCGAAGCCACGGTGATGGCGATGCTCGAGTGCTATATCGCGGCCATGAAGCTTCTGGCCAATCCTAAGGGTTCCGACCCTGCGATGATTGCGGGCGAAAGCGGCGGCGTCGGGCTTGCCGCCCTTCTGAATTTGGCCTCCGACAAGGGACTGCGCGACAAGATCGGTCTCGGCGCGACATCGCGCATATTTCTGATCAACACCGAAGGCGCGACCGATCCGGACCTCTATCAAAAGCTCGTCGGAGCAACGCCGTCGGAAGTGCTGTCGAGGAATGCAGAAAGGATCGCAGGATGAGCGTCAACTCGATCAATCCCGAACGGCTGCTTGGCCGGCTGGCGGAACTCGGCAACATCGGCCGCGATGGCCCGGTCAACTCACCCGTCTCGCCGCCACGGACTCCGAAAAGCTGGGTCGCGGCAAGTTCGTCTCCTGGATCGAGCGGGCTGGGCTAGAACTTGCCGTCGACCGCATCGGCAATATTTTCGGCATATGGAAGCCCGTCGGCGTTGCCGACGAGACTCCGCTCATGCTCGGCTCTCACACCGATATCGATGGAGACAAGGTCGCCGGTGCAGGCGCCAAGGAAGAAGCCGGTGAAGCGCAGCTTGGATGGGTCACGCACCCTCGGCCCAATTGTGAAGGAGCCCTGCTCGTGACCTCGATTGATTTATGAAGACCTCATGTGTGAGGCCTTCATAAATTCCTTGGCGGCGGAATGAGCCGCTTCAACGCAGCGTCTGGAAGGTCGCGCGCAGTTCCGCGGTCAGGAGCTGCGGCTGTTCCCAGGCGGCGAAATGGCCGCCTTTCGGCAGACGATTGTAGTGAACGAGATGCGAATAGGCCTTGCGAGCCCAGCTTTCCGGCGCGGTATAGATCTCGTCGGGGAACGCGCTGACGCCCATCGGTAACTCGACGCCCTTCGGTTGGAAGAAGGCAAGCTTGCTCTCCCAATACAGGCGTGCCGAGGAGACGGCGGTGTTCGTCAGCCAATAGAGGGTGATGTTGTCGAGGATATCGTCTCGCGTCAGTCCCTCGTGGGCGCCGTCGAAGACGCGCGTGATCAAATCGCGGCTGCGATCATCGTGGTCGAGCATCCAGGCTGCCAGTCCGATGGGCGAATCGGCGAGTGCATAGAGCGTCTGCGGCCTGTTTGCCATTTCCTGCGCATAGCCGAGCCCATGCTTATAGAAAAATGCGAGCTGCTCCCAGGCGTAGCGTTCGTCGGCCGAGAGGTCTGCCGGCATGGGGCCACCGGGCAGAAGCTTGGCGATGTCGCCTGGAATGGTGGCCGGCATGTTGGTGTGAACGCCGATCAATCCTGCCGGCTTGAGGAGCGCCATCTGCTCGGTGACCGCATTTCCCCAATCACCGCCCTGGGCGACGTAACGCGTGTATCCGAGACGCCGCATCAGTTCGACCCATGCTCGCGCGACATGCTGAGGATCCCAGCCGGTCTTGGTCGGCTTGCCGGAGAAGCCGTAGCCGGGAAGCGACGGTATGACGACGTCGAAGGCATCCGCCTCGGTCCCGCCATAGGCGGTCGGATTGGTCAGAGGGTCGATGATCTTGAGCTGCTCGATGACGGAGCCCGGCCAACCATGCGTAATGATGACCGGAAGGGCATCGGGATGCTTCGACTTCACATGGATGAAGTGAATGTCGAGCCCATCGATCTTGGTGATGAAGTTCGGCCGAGCATTGATTGCCTTCTCGGCCTTACGCCAGTCGTGGTGGTTCGCCCAATAGTCAGCAAGCTTCTTCATCGTGGCGAGGTTCACGCCTTGCGTAGCGTCGCCAACGGTCTCGCGTTCCGGCCACTTGGTCGCGCGTATACGCGCGTACAGGTCGCTAAGCGACACCTTCGACGCTTCGAAACTGAAGGGGCGAATTTCCGCGTCGCCTGCCGCGGCGGCCGACCGCACCGGCTTAGTGAACGGAATGCTCAAAGCGACCGCGCCGACCAGGGACGACGCGAGAAAGTTGCGGCGATCAATCTTGGTTTCGGTAATGGACATTTTGGGTCTCCGATCAGGCCAGCATGACAGCGGCTACGATCCCGCCGCGGACCATCTTCGAATAAGGGCAGATTGCGTGGGCGCGGTCAATCAACGCCTGCGCGGCCTCCCGTTCAAGCCCCGGCAGGCTGACGGCGAGCCGAGCGCTGATTGAGAAACCTTCGATCTCGTCGATGTTGAGATCGACTTCCGCATCGACAGCCGTGTCGACCGGCAGAGTGACGCCGACCTCTCCCGCAGCGTGGGCCAGTGCGCCTTCGAAGCAGGCTGACCAGCCGGCGGCGAACAATTGCTCAGGATTTGTGCCGGGCCGTTTCGAGCCTGGCGTGCCAAGCCGAACGTCGATCCGGCCGTCTGCGCTGCGTGCCGCGCCTTCGCGGCCGCCGACGGTATGAACCTTTGCAGTGTAAAGGGTTTTCATTGGCATGGCTTTCCATCCTTTTCTGTGAGGACGTGCCGGCTCGAATTCGACGAGCTGCACGCTTGCAAAAAGGATGTGGGGTTGCAGTGCCACGGCACAAATGTCATATATACGACGATTTGAGACATTCACGGTGAGAACGATGCAAACCATCGGTTTCCTTGTCTATCCAAGCTTCCACATGCTCTCTCTGGGTGCGCTGTCGGCGTTCGAATTTGCCAATCGCGCCATGCCGGAACCGGTCTATGAGGTCGTGACTGTGTCGATGACCGGGGGGCTCGTTCGCAGTTCCATAGGTGTGGGTGTCGACAGCGTCGAACTGCGCGAACAGAGCTTCGATACGCTTATGATCGCGGGAGGTCCGACGATCGTTCCGCCGCCACCCGAGCTGATCGAACACATGCGCGACGCGACCAGTCGTCACCGCCGGGTGGTTTCGACCTGCACCGGCGCCTTCGTCCTGGCCGAAGCAGGTCTCCTCGATGGAAGACGGGCGACGACGCATTGGTTCTACGCTCGCGAACTCGCCGAGCGCTTTCCGCAGGTCAAGGTCGAGCAAGACCGCATCTTCATCGTCGATGGTCCGATATGGACCTCTGCGGGCGCAAGCGCTGCGATCGATCTGGCGATTGCGCTCGTAGAGCAGGACCATGGCGTGGAAATTGCGCGCTCGGTCGCACGCAAGCTGGTCGTCTATCACAGACGACCAGGGGGACAGTCGCAGTTCTCCGAGCTTCTTGACCTCGCGCCAAGATCTGATCGCATTCAGCGCGCGCTGACCTATGCACGGCGCAACCTGCAGACGGAACTGTCCGTGACCGCATTGGCCAAGGTGGCGAGCCTCAGTCCGCGTCAGTTCAGCCGGGCGTTTCTGGCGGAGACCGGACAGCCGCCTGCGAAGGTGGTGGAGCGCCTTCGCGTCGAGGCGGCACGGCTGATGATGGAGCAGAGCCGCCACCCGATCGAGGTCATCGCCCGCCAGACGGGATTTGCCGACCGCGACCGCATGCGGCGAGCTTTCCTGCGCGCCTTCGGACAGCCGCCGCAGGCTATCAGACGGAGCGGACGAAGCGATCCGATCGATATCGCCGCGAGCGCAATCGAGGCCTAGGTATTAGACCGCTTGGTGCCTGTCGCTTCGAAACCATTCGAAGAATGCATGAGCAAACAGGGGTCTACCGGCGCACTCAAGCTTGACCTGGTCATCGTTCCACCACAAACTTCTAACAGACGCTGCGGGGGCTTCAACGTCCGGCTTCATCGGAACGTCCAACCAGGATTGTCAAAATCGATCGAATGGATAACGACATCAGCCGACTGTTTGAACTGTTCGAGACCACTCCTGTTCTCGTAGCTGCCTACGATGAGTTCGACCGATTGCGCTATGCAAATAAGGCGTTTCGGACGGCCTTTTTCATAGAGCCGGATGCGACACCGTTCTGGCCAGATCTGATGCGGCGGAATTTCAATGCGAAACGCGGGACCGTCATCCACGCCGCAGACTTTGAAGAATGGCTGATCTCCACTCAATCTCGCCGCGGGAAGACTGGCTTCAGAGCCTTTGAGACCGATCTTGTCGACGGACGCTGGCTTTGGATGACCGAGATGGTCCAAAAGGATGGCTGGATGCTTTGTGTCGCCAGCGATGTGACGGCTTTGAAGGCAAAGTCGCGCGCCGTCCGGCAGGACCGGGATCTGGCGATAAAGGCCTCTTATACGGATGAACTGACCGGTATTGCCAATCGCCGCTTCGTCACCGCGCGCATCGAAGACATGTTGCAGCCACGAGGAGATGCTGAGCCATTGCTTGGCTGCCTCTGCGTCCTGGATATCGACCGCTTCAAGAGTATCAACGACCAATTCGGCCATCAGATCGGCGACCTGGTGCTCAGAGATTTCGCAAAGCGGGTTCACAACCTGGTCCGGCGCACGGACTGCTTTGGACGGATAGGCGGGGAAGAGTTCGTGCTCACACTTCCATCCACGCCCATCGCTCAGGCACGCTTGATTGTCGAACGGATGCTCGTTTCCGTTCGCAAAGCAAGGCCGCTGCAGGAGCATCCAGATTTTCAATATACATTTTCGGCAGGTCTAGCGTGCGCCCAGCCGGGTGACACAGCCCTCAGCCTTTATGCCCGCGCGGACCGGGCACTTTATATGGCAAAGCTTGGCGGCCGCGATCGAATTCATGCAGATGATTCATCTGACGATCGATCCGCCAATGCGGGATGAGGCAATAACCTCTTTCGATAGCGTCCTCTGACGCAGCCAAGAGCATTCACCGCGCCTGCTGGAGATATGAAGGGAAGTTCCGGTATCCGACAGGGTGCCATTCTGTGCGGTGTTTCGGGCATTCGATGCTTTGTCACATCCATGTCATGAAATGCGTCGACACGTCGTGCCAGATCAAGAGCGGGTACCCAGATGGATTATTTCAGACGTTTCAACTTTCTATTCGCAACGCCAGCCTTTGACAGCGAGGATCTGGAGGGCGCCCGCTACAACCAGATCATCGAGGAGATCGAGCGCTCCGGCTTTGAGGTGGTGCGCGCGCGCAATCTCGAAGATGCGGAGATCGCCGTACAGACGGACGCCGCCATCGGCTGCATGCTGGTCGACTGGGGCAAGAAGGGGCTTGAAGGCAAGACTGCGTCTCTCATCAACCTGATGCGTCGGCGCGGCCTGGAATTCCCGATCATCCTGCTGATCCGGCGCAAACGCTTCGAGGATGTGCCGGTCGAGGTTCTCGATTTCATCGACGGCTATGTCTTCCTGTCCGAAGAAACGCCCGCTTTTATCGCCAAGAGCCTCATCAGCCGGCTCAAGCAATATGCCGAGACGCTGAAGACGCCGTTCTTTGGCGCGCTGGTCGATTATGCCGAAGAGGGCAACCACCTCTGGACCTGCCCCGGGCACAATGGCGGCATCTTCTATAGCCGCAGCCCCATCGGCCGGGTCTTCATGGAGCATCTCGGCGAGGCGGTGTTCCGCGACGATCTCGACAATTCCGTGCTCGATCTCGGCGACCTGCTCACCCACGAGGGTCCGGCGCTTGCCGCACAGAAGGAAGCCGCCAAAATCTTCGGCGCCGAGAAGACCTATTTCGTCCTGAACGGCACCTCCACCTCCAACAAGGTCGCACTGTCAGCGCTCGTCACCGATGGCGACCTCGTGCTGTTCGACCGCAACAACCATAAGGCCGCCCATCACGGCGCCTTGATGATCTCCGGCGGCATTCCGGTCTACTTGCCGACCATACGCAATCTTTATGGGCTGATTGGTCCCATCGATTTTGCGACCATGGACGAGGATGCGCTGAGAGAGCGCATCCGCACCCATCCGCTGGTGAAAGACCCTGAGGCCTACAAGAAGGCCCGTCCCTTCCGCGTCGCGGTGGTGGAGCAATGCACCTATGACGGCACCATTCACAATGCCGAGATGATCCTGAAGCGTATCGGGCATCTGTGCGACTACATCCTCTTCGACGAGGCCTGGGCGGGCTTCATGAAGTTTCACCCGCTCTATGCCGGCCGTTTCGCCATGGGTCTTACCGACCTCGGCCCGGACGCGCCGGGCATCATCGCCACCCAATCCACCCATAAGCAGCTCGCAAGCTTCTCGCAAGCCTCCCAGATCCACATGAAGGATCGGCATATCACCGGCCAGAAGCGCCGCGTGGAGCACCGTCGCTTCAACGAAAGCTTCATGCAGCACGCCTCGACATCGCCTTTCTATCCGCTGTTTGCCTCGCTGGATGTGGGCGCACAGATGATGAAGGGCCGCTCCGGCGAAGTGCTCTGGGACGACACGATCCGCCTCGGCATCGAGCTGCGCAAGAAGATCCGCGCAGTGCGCCGCGAATTCGAGGAAAAGGAACATCGCCCCGAGCGCCGCTGGTTCTTCGAGCCGTTCGTGCCCGATCGCGTGGCGATCCCGGATGTGTCGAGCCCCGGCGCGGTGCATGACGTGCCATGGGAAAGCATCGCCACCGATCAGCTCGCCACCAATCCCGCCTTCTGGCACCTGACGCCCGGCGCGGCATGGCACGGCTTTTCCGACATGGAACCGGGCTTTGCCATGACCGATCCGAACAAGCTCACCCTGCTCACCCCCGGCTTCGACCGGAAAAGCGGAAAATACACCGAACATGGCATACCGGCGCCTGTCGTCGCGCAGTATCTGCGCGAGAACCGCATCGTTGCGGAAAAGAACGACCTCAATTCGCTGCTATTCCTTCTCACCCCGGGCGTGGAAGCCAGCAAAGCCGGCACCTTGATCAGCGGCCTCGTCGCCTTCAAAAAACTCCACGACGACAATGCGCTGCTGGAAGAGGCAATCCCGGAATTCTATCGCCGCCGGCCGGGCCGCTATGCCGGAGTGCGGCTGCGCGATCTCTGCATGGACATGCACAATTTCTTCCGCCAAGCCGACGTCAGCGCGCTTCAGACAAAGCAGTTTTCTGCCGAGCACCTGCCCCCGTTGGCCATGTCGCCCCATGATGCCGCGCGCTGCCTGGTTCGCAACGACGTGGAATATCTGCCGATCGACGGCATCGCCGGTCGCATCGCAACAACACCGTTCGTCGTCTATCCTCCGGGTATCGCCACCATCGTGCCGGGCGAACGCCTGACGGAAAATGCAAAGCCCATGATCGACTATCTCAAGATGTTCGAGACCTGCTTCAACACCTTCCCCGGCTTCGAGGTGGAGATTCAGGGCGTTTATCGCGAGATCGATGCATCCGGCCGCATCCGGCTCTATACCTACGTCGTTGCGGAATAGGCTGGGAATTCAGGTTCGGTCATGAAGCAGGAGAAGACCATCGTCATTCGCCCGTCCCGGGAGACCGACGTCGATGCCATGTTGGCGATCTATCGCCGCCATATTCGCCGCGGCATCGAGGCTGGGGTGGACGATAGCGACACGCCGCAACCGGACGATCTGCGGGAGCGGCGCAAGAATTTAAAGGACCGCCGTTTCCCGCATGTCGTTGCGGTCGAAGGTGAGAAGGTCGTGGGCTATGCCTATGTCGTGCTGTTCCGCAAACGCCCGGCCTATCGTTACACCGTCAAGCACTCGATCTATGTGCATCACGATCATGTCGGCCAAGGTGTCGGGAGCCTGCTTATGCGCGGGTTGATCGACGCCTGCGCGGCGGCCGGCTTCCGGCAGATGATCGGCTATATCGACGCCGATAACGCTGCTTCGCTCACCCTGCACGAACGCTTCGGCTTTGTTCGCGTCGGCCTGTTGCCGGCGGTTGCCTATCGTTACGGCCGCTGGGCCGACACCGTGATGGTCCAGCGTTCGCTCGCCGCCGGCTCGACCACCCCACCGCCACCGCCGCCGCTCTCCACCCGCTAATGGAAGCGGTCGGCCTGCCATTCGGATGCGATCTGTTCGTAGGCGGCATCAAGCCACTCACCGTGATTCGCGCGCCAGAAACTATCCAGATCGCTGTTCCAGACAGACTGGTGATTGCTGGGTTTGTTTGTCCATGTCAGCGATTTACCGTGCGATTTGTGAACGATTTCGTTCACCTGATGCGATGTGATCGCATGGCCGAGAGTATTTCCCAGCGCGATGATATGATCCGGCTCCCACAAACGTTCGTAGATGAATAGGTTATCTTTTCGCCAGGACGTAAAAGAGGCATAGGTCGAGAAGAATTCGTCGGAGGCACTGGGGCCAAACCAGCGCGCCCAACTCAGGAAATTGTCGCGCGGATCGCGGATGATCGTCACGGTCGTCATACCGCGCAGCAGCGCACGTTTGTTCCAGCACACATGACCATGGACAACGATCCGGGATGGAGCACCATGCAGGAGCCTGGAGACATCGTTATATCCCTGAACCTTGGGTGTATTCTTGAGGTAATTGTCGAAGTTTCTCTTCGCCTGCTGCGACAGGAAGATCGATTCTTCGTTGTAATTTATCCGACGAGCGTAACAGGGCTGGTCCTTGGGCAGGGCGCGCACGAATGCATATTTTTCAAACCCTATGGCTTCTACCGCCTGCAGAAGCGCATGCGTGCCCGATTTTGGCGTGCCGTTACAGATAATCGGTGATGCAATGGTCATCATACCTCCATCCTTCTGGCTAGAGCGCCCTTCACTCCGGCCGGATCATGTTCTGGGCGATAGGGATATGATCTTTCATCAAGCTTTAGCGTGCCTTGCGCACAAGCTTGTGGAAGCTATGCAAGGACATCAGCGAACGGGTCTTCAGTCGCATTGGAAGCGGCGGTCCCCCGGGACGAGATTTGCCGTCCGAGAGTGAGGAGGACCTTTTTTAATGCTATACTTCCGCGGAACGCCGGCATTCTTACGATTAAGCGCCAAACGAATTAGCGGTTCTTATTGGGGGAAAAGACGATGGAGATGCCAATATTCGTTCGCCTTCCGCTCGCCTTTGCCGGAATGATTGCTGGGCATTTTGTTTCCCGGGACAGCGTGCGCTTCGACCTTCTGCAGACGGGTATTGCACTTGTTATGCTGGCTGCTTTCATAATGTTTCTTATAGCTGCTCCGTCGATCTGGCGTGCGCTTCGAAGCAGGCGCCCACCAGACAACTCGCCCCAATGAGACGTCCTGGCAGCGGGGACGCGGCAGACCGCAGCGGCGCGGGAGCGCTGGCGCCGACGACGGCGCCGCTCTCCACCCGCTGAAACGGGATTTGCAATCACGGCTCGTTACGACACAGGAAGCGGCAATTTCTTGGTCCGACCGCCATCAACGACATAAACCTGCCCTGTCACAAAACCGCTTTCATCCGAGGCAAGCCAAACCGCAAGATTGCCTATGTCCCGCGGCTCGCCCAGGCGCCCGACCGGGTGCATGATGAGGAGTTCACGACGCACGCGGGCGCTGTCGGGCAGACTGTCGATATAGGTGTCGCTGAGGTCCGAATTGATCCATCCCGGCGCGATCGCGTTGCAACGGATTCCATCGCGGCCCTGATCCACGGCGACGGCAGCGGTAAACCCGTGGATACCTGCCTTGGAAGCGGAATAGGCCAGATGACCCGGGTTGGAACCTAGTCCCTCGATCGAACCGATGTTGATGATGCTTCCGCCGCCGCGCCGCCGCATATGGGGAACCGCCATCTTGGTGAGAAGAAAGGGCGCTTTCAGATTGATGGTCATCATCTGATCCCAATCCTCTTCGGAGGTCTCCTCCACGGTCTTTTCGAACATGATCCCGGCATTGTTGACCAAAATGTCGAGGCCGCCGAACCGCTGGACGGTCCATTCGATCGCCTTCGCAATATCGAACGACCGGGAGAGATCGGCTTCCACGAAGAACGTTCGATCGTTAAGCATGTGTTCCGACGGCGCATTGCGTTGAACGATCACTACCGTCGCGCCTTCTTCGACAAAGCGCGTCGTGATGCCCGATCCTATGCCTCGGCCGCCGCCTGTTACGACGGCAACCTTATTTTTGAGTCTGTCAGCCATTCCTGCCTCCTCAGTAAACGGGCTTCGCGCCGTTGACTTCTATCGCTGTCCCCACGATGTAACGGCTCGCATCGGAGGTCAGGAAGCTCACGACGTCTGCAATGTCTTCCGGCTCGGCAATCCGCCCCAATGGGACGGTTCGGTTCAGTTGCTCGATCGCCGTGTCGGGATCAAATCCGCGGCGTATGAAGCCGGTGCGCAGCATCGGCGTGTTCACTTCATTCGGGCAAACCGCGTTGACCCTTATACCGTCGCCGGCATGGTCGCGCCCAAGGCATTTCGAGAGGCTCGCAACTGCTGCCTTGCTGGCGCAATAGGCCGGATGGCCAGGCCCGGGATAGAGACCCCAACAAGACCAGATATTGACGATCGATCCTCCGCCATGATCCTTCATGGAGGCAATTGCCCGCCGGCAGGTGTAGAAAATCGCGGTGACGTTTATGTCCCACGTCCTTTCCCAATCTTCGTCGCTTGTTTCAACGATGGTGCCACGCGTAATAATCCCGGCGTTGTTGACGAGTGCATCGAGCCGACCCGTCGTTTGAACGGCGAAATCGATCAGTTCTTCACAATAGGCCTTCGACCTGAGGTCGCCGGCTTTTGTCCAGACCGCAGGACCGTTTCGATTGAGATTGGACGCGACGTCCTCCAGAGCTTTTGCGTCCGCGTCGCCCGCAATCACGTTGAAACCCCGCTCGACGAACTGCTTCACGAGGACCCTGCCGATGCCTCCCGCTGCACCTGTCACTACCGCCGTCTTCTCGCTTTCGGTCATCCTTGTTCCTCCTCCTATGATGATTGTCGAGCCGGATTTTCTTTTCCGGCGATGATGAAGTTTGGAAAGTCCTCGAAGACCCATCCGTTTTTCAGGGTGTCGAAGATAATGGTGAGCAGCTTGCGGGCTGTGGCGATGATGGCCTTTCCCGGGCCACGCCGGTCCTTGATGCGCCGGTAGAAGGCATTGAGGTAACCCGAATAGCGGATTGCGGTCAGCGTGC
>NZ_JARWGH010000081.1:0-3205 GCF_036528765.1 Rhizobium sp. BR 362
CGTCCCGACGGGTCTACATTCCGAAGAATGACGGAAGACTACGTCCCCTCGGTATTGCAGCGTTGGAAGAAAAGGTCGTGCAGATGGCCGTGTCCACGGTTCTGAGCGCGATCTATGAGCAAGACTTCCTCGGCTTCTCATACGGGTTCCGGCAAGGAAGGGGGCAGCATGACGCGCTGGACGCCTTGTGGGTTGGGATCGACAAGCGGAAGATCAACTGGATACTGGACGCGGATATTCGCTCGTTTTTGGATCGACTTTCATAATGCCCCCTGGTTCATGGCATGTGTTCGAAGAGGGTTGGGTTGTGATCTATGGTCTTGATCCATAGACCTTTTCTCTGTCCACGGATGACATGGACTGATTCCAACTCACCGTCTTTCACTCGCTGCAACAGACTTTGGCGGGAAAGCCCGAGGGTATCCATGGCGTCCCGGATAGGCTCGAAGCCATCGCCAGGCGTCGTAAGGAAGCGGGCCTTGAGTTCGTTGGTCAGTCGGATGCGCCAGGGCGCGCCGGGCGTGATCTGTTCCCCTCGAATGAGGCCGTCGTTCAAGTGGCGGTGAAGCGTTGACGGCGCCACGCCAAGGAAGCTGGCTGCCTGATGGATGGTCAGAATGTCGCCGTCTGTGGTTTGCGATTTGGCCTTGCAGGTGGGAATATTCCAATGGCGCCGCAAATTGCCGACTCGATTGGCGTCGAACCGGTGCCCGCGCGCTGTCTGGCGGCCCTGACGGTTGAGAATGCCGGCAATCACGGCGTCTGGATAATGAGGCGCCAGTCGCCGCAGCAGCGTCAGAGTGTCTTCGTCGGTACGAACCGTTGCCGGGCGCGAACGCGGCAGGGCGACATCGAGTTGATTAGTCGCGCCGCCTTTCCAGCGTAGAGTGAGACGCGCGCATGCCTTGTCGCGATCGACATGGAGGGTGACTTCCTCGATCAGCGTGCGCAGTAATTCCTTGTGGTCGCGTGCTGTGGTTGACGGTGCATGCCAGACGCTCGCCAGATCGACGCCAAGGGTGAGCAGGTTTTCCCGCTCGCCGGCCGACAACAGCCGTGGACGTGCCGCCTCTCGCCGTGTCAGCTCCGCCTTGGCCGCCTCCAGGGCACGCAGGGCCTCCTCCCACTCCCGTTCCACCGCGCGGGCGACCAGGCGATTGTCGGGATCGACAGCGCGATAGCGGCGCTCGGCACGGTTGACGGCGAACTGAGCCCGCTCCACGTCGAGCCGCCATTGCCTGAGAACCGCTTCCCGGTCGTTCTCCAGCTGCTTGGCAGCTTCGACCGTGGCGGCCAGGCGGGCCGGCTCAAGTGCCTCTAGGAATGCCGCGACCACGGCTTCATCGATCTGAACACCACCGACGTTGAGGCAATAGACGCCCCGTCCTTCGACGATGATTTTGCCAGCACAATGATAACCGGGTGCCGCGTTGCGGCCGCGATAATGGGTGCGCAACCGCCGTCCGCAATGGCCACAGCACGCAATACCTTGAAGCAAAGCACCTCCTTCGCGAACTGCACCAGCAGAGTGCTTGCTCGTGCCTGAATGCGGACGAGGCTGAGTATTGGCTGCCATGCGCTGCTGGTTGGCCTCGAAGGTCGGCCAGTCGATATAACCCGGATGATGGTCCTTGATCAGCACCTGCCACTCGTCCCTTGGCAATTTGCGCACCCGTTTGCGCCGTGCGCCGGTTTCGTCGAGCACTGTCTCATGGCGATTCTTGCCATAAACATACGCGCCGGCATAGACCGGATTGGCAAGAACGGCGTGAACACCATGGTAGCTTGCTTCGATCCAGCGTAGATCCTGATGTTCGCCGAGGCGCAGCGGGAATTTGATATCATTCGAGCGCAACCACAGCCAGACGCGACGTGCAGAACCAGTTCGGCGAAGCGGGCAAAGATTGTGCGGATGACATGGGAGACCGCTTCGTCGGGATGGATCAGGATATCACCATCCTCTTCGCCCCAGACGAAGCCAACAGGCAAGCCGCGACGCAATTCGCCGCGCGCCGCCTTGTTGCGGATGCCCCCGTCCAGCCGAGCGCGAAGGATGTGCAATTCCGCCTCGCTCATGGCCCCCTTGAGACCGAGCAAGAGTCGATCGTTGAACAAGGCCGGGTGATAAATGCCGTCGGCGTCGCCGATCAAAGTGTCGGTTAAGCCCGCCAGTTCGATCAGCCGATGCCAGTCCGCATTGTTACGCGCCAGCCGCGAGACCTCGAGGCCGAGCACGATGCCGACTCGGGCCAGTGCGACTTCGCTTGTCAGGCGGGCGAAACCGGTACGCATGACGCTGCCGGAGCCGGACAGGCCGAGGTCCTCGTCGATGACCACGATGCGCTCGGCAGGCCAGCCCAGTTCACGCGCCCGCCCGGAGAGGGCGTATTGCCGCTCGGTGGATTCCCGGTTGTTCTCCACCTGTGACGCGCTCGACTGGCGCAGGTAGACGACGGCCTGCCGTGCCAGATGGCCGGCGGCAACCTTGCTGCATTCAATCATCGCCGGTCTCCCTGGCTGTCAGCATGCGCGCGATCATTAGGGCCAGCCGGCGCAACGCCTTCGCCCGCGCCTCGGTGTCGAGCTTCTCCCAGGCAGGTGGCTCGGGAGGCCGGTTGCTGTCTTCCTCGGCAAATGTCAGCTTCAGTTGCATATGCCATCTCCTTGTCAGCGGGCGGCGACTCATCGCGCCGCTGAAGAAGAGCGTCGGTCACAAAGCGCAAATGCTGAAGATCTGCGAGCCGGCCGATGGCTACGTGGTTTGCCGGCGCGTCGGAGGAGGAAACTGCCGTATAGCCGATATCCGTCCACGCCACGGGAATGTGGCTGCGGCTGCCATCGGGTAATTCCACAAGCAACAACGGCGCGCCGCGGCACATCAGTCGCCGGACCACCAACAGAACACACCCTTCGAAGGCATGTCCCGTGCGGGTAATAGTTATCGACGTTGGGAGATCCTGGTGATGGGTAGTCTTGCGACGTTTCCTATGATGAAATCGATCACGAGTGGATGCTTCGTTTCCTGTCACATCGAGTAGGTGACCGCCGGCTGATACGTCTGATCCACAAATGGTTGAAAGCGGGCACGATTGAGGATGGCCGCCGCGTCGCATCAACGCGAGGAACTCCTCAAGGCTCTGTAGTTAGCCCCGTGCTATCCAATATCTACCTGCATTACGCATTGGATTTATGGGTCCAGCAATGG
>NZ_JARWGH010000082.1:0-2910 GCF_036528765.1 Rhizobium sp. BR 362
CTCGTGATGTGCGCCGCATGACTCGGGGTCAGAGTGATTCGCCACTTCTTCTCCGTACTGAACTTTCATCAACTATCTTTCATCGGCTTTGCAGCCGCACTAAGCGCGCATTTTGCTGCACGTCGTAAAGCGGCTTGAAGTGGCTGCGGCTCAGGCGGTCTGTTTTTTGAAGTTGAAGGGCAGCAGGTCCTCGATGTCGGCGTTGTCGGAACGCTGCGGCAGTACGGTGAGGACGTATTTCAACCATGCGAATGGCTCGACGCCACAGGCCCGGCAAGTCAACATCAGGCTATAGACGACGGCACTGGCTTTGGCGCCGGCAGGTGTGTCGCTGAACAGCCAGCTGTTTCGTCCGGTACAAAAAATTCTGATGTCCCGTTCGAGAATGTTGTTGTCTATCGGCATCCTGCCGTCGTCGGTATAGCGGGTCAGATATTCCCATTGATTGCGCGTATAGGAGACGGCATCGCCAAGTTTGGTGTCGGGCACGACCGTTGGCGCGATTTTGTCGAGCCATTCCTTGAGGGCGGAAAGGACCGGAACGCTATGTTTCTGGCGAAAGCGACGCATGTAGTGATCTCGCGTTTCGCCGTCGTCGGGCTTTTCGTCCCGCACCTGCCTTTCGATCCGGTAGAGCTGGTCGAAGAACTTGATGGCCTGCGCGGGCGGCCCACCGGGTTTCTTGCGCGCCTTGAGGGCATCGACAAACTTCCGCCTGGCATGGGCCAGGCACCCGACATGCGTGGCGCCTTTCAACGTGCGCCAGGCCTGATAGCCGTCACTCATCAGGATGCCGCGGTAGTCGCCAAGGAGGGCCTGCGGGTGTTCCTGTCCGCGACCGGGCTGATAATCGAACAACACGATCGGCTGTTTACTGTCTTCGCCGCTGCGAAAGGCCCACATATACGACGTGCTGGTGGGGTCCTTGCCCGCTTCCTTCAGCACCTGAACCGTGGTCTCGTCACCATGGATGATCGTCTGCGATTGGAGCCGCAGTTTCAGCGCGTCATAGATACGAACGAGGTGTTTCTCGCTCGAACCGATCACCCAATGGCCGAGAGCGCCACGGCTGACGGGAACGCCTGCACGCTCAAAGGCCTGGCTCAAGCGATAGAGCGGCGTGCCGTCGACGTATTTATGAACGAGCGCGAAGGCCAGCGTCGAGGCCGTGGCGACGCTGCCAGGCAAGGGCTGCTTCGGCATCGGCGCGATGACAACAGGCGTGCTGATCCCGGTCCGGTCGCAGTTGCGGCACGCATATTTTGCCCGGACATTCTGCAGAACCTTCGCCTTCACCTCGATGTGAAGCTGTTCTGTGACCAGTTCGCCCATGCGATGCATCGGGTGGCAGCAGCACGGACAGACCTTCTGATCGTCGGCAAGGTCATATTCGACGCGCTGACGCGGCAGGTTTGCCGGCAACGGCCTGCGGCCGGGTTTCTTGCCCTGCGGCTTTTCGATCTCCGGCAATCCCGTGTCCGGTAGAGCGACGGCATCCGCCTCGTCGGTGTCCTCGTCTGCATCTCCCTCAAGGGCGGCCTGCTCGGCTTCGTTGAAGAGGCGATCGATGTGCTTTTCGCTGCGCGGCGCAAAGCGATGCAACTGCGCCAGCGCCAGCTCTTCCTCAAGCTTGAAGACCCGCTGCGCGAGGATATCTTTCTCAGCCTTCAGCGCGGCAATCTCGGCTGCATTCGTCGCCAAAAGCGCCATCAATTCTTCAATGGTCGGGGTGCCGGTTCTAGTCATCGCATTCTTGAATCTGAACCGGCCCCCTGCGTCAACAGGCCTGCGACAAACGCTCTGCGTTTGCGCCGAATTCACCCGACAAATTCATATTGCCGCACCGGATGGCGAACCATCGCGTCGAGATCAATGCCGTCGAGAAGCCAGTGCAATTGCTCGGCATCAAGCGACACCACAGCCTCCTGTCGCCGAGGCCAGCGGAACTTGTCTTCGGTCAGCGCTTTCAACACCAACACAAAGCCCGATCGATCAAAAAACAGCAATTTCATCCGGGTACGGCGACGGTTGCAGAAGGCAAACACCGCGCGCTCGAACGGATTGAGGCCCATAGACTGCTCGACCAGGATCGCAAGGCTGTTGATCCCGGCCCTAAAGTCGATCGGATCCCGGTGAAGATAGACGCGCAGATCATCAGCCAGCCGGAACATCGCAACGCCCCAACGCTTCGATCATTGCCGACAGAACTTGAACATCCGCATCTTCAAGCTCAAGCCGCACACCATTCGGTAGCCTCGCCTTCAACCGCACCCCTGTCGATGTCGGCCGAGCCGCCGCGGCCGGCGGCCTCGCAGTCGGCGCTGCCTCAACCACCGGAACGAAGGCCGACGGTGCGCAAGGCATAACCGTCAACGCTTTCTCCGCCTGCCGGCGCTGACGCAGCTTGATCCAGTTGCGCAACTGATTGGCGTTCACCCCGTACTTCAGCGCAAGCCCTGCAACCGATACCCCCGGCTCAAGGCATGCGTCGATCAAGCGCTCCTTCTCGACCGGATCAAACCGCCGCTTGCCATTGCGAAGAACCTTGACGACCCGAAGCTCTCCTGAAAATCCCGCGCCATCCAGTCTCATTGTCCACAGTCTCCGTTGTGGACACAGATTCGCTCAACGCTCAGTCAATGAACAGGTGCAGCGATTTGCGCGCTTAGTGCGGCTGCAAAGCCGATGAAAGATAGTTGATGAAAGTTCAGTACGGAGAAGAAGTGGCGAATCACTCTGACCCCGAGTCATGCGGCGCACATCGCGAGGTATGCGTCGAAGCGTTGACAGGGGAAACCGGCAGGCCAGCCATAGAGCCGCGAAATGAAAAATCCGGGATGCCGACGCTGTTAAGCGAAGCGGAAGGCAACACGGTGCATGGCGTCAATCGCAAGCCATGCCCCGATCCCG
>NZ_JARWGH010000083.1:0-2595 GCF_036528765.1 Rhizobium sp. BR 362
CGTACGCATCCGAGGAGGGCCGCCTTGCTGAGAAGTGAGGCGAGTTGGATGATCTGTCTATATGGACGTTGATATAGACAGTGTGAGAACCGTGGATTTAACGATAGAGAGCCGGCCGCAAGTCAGCCGGATGGAGATTGTCGATAGCGGACGACGTCGCCGTTTCAGCAAAGAAGCCAAACTTGCTATCGTGGCGGAGAGTTATTCCGCTCCCCGGCAGGTTTCGGCAACGGCACGCCGCCATGGCATCACACGCTTTCAGTTGAACGATTGGCGAAAGGCAGCTCGCGAGGGACGGCTCGGCAATGGTCGGGGGAGTGAAGGGTTTATTCCGGCGCTGTTGGTTCCTGAGCCAGTCATCCCGGTCGCTGCGCCTGCGGCCAAGCGGTTGAAGGCACAAGGTAGCCTTATGGAGGTTGTCAGCGCGAATGGTCGCCGTGTGATCGTGGACCGCGATGTCGACGGCGCTGCTTCGGATCATGCGTGGGCTGGAGACTTTGCGGTGAATCCGTTTCCGATGGGAACAGGGGTCAAGGTCTGGCTTTCGACGGGGCATACGGACATGCGCTGCGGGTTTCCCTCTCTGGCGCTTCGGGTGCAGGAGATTCTGAAGCATGACCCTTTGTCGGGGCATCTCTTCGTCTTCAGGGGGCGCAGATCGAATATTTTGAAGATCATCTGGCACGATGGTTTGGCCGCCTGCCTTTTTACCCGCCGGCTGGAGAAGGGCCGGTTTATCTGGCCGAATGTGGAGGGCGGCGCAGTTGCGATCTCACCGGCGCAGCTTTCTTATTTATTGTCCGGAATTGACTGGCGAGCCCCTCAGGAAACATGGCGTCCGACACGGGTCGGATAGCATTATTATATTGAAAATATTGAGTGAATCTGATCGAATGGCTTCATGACCCCGAAGCCTGTGGATCTTCCTGCGGACCTTGCGAGCGCCTATCTGGCGCTGCTTTCCGAGCGTGCGACGCTGCAGGCTGAACGCGATGTTGTTGCAGCCGAGCGCGACACCGTCGTCACCGAGCGGGACATCGCGGTGGCGCAAGCCGCCAATGCCCAGGCCATGCTGTCGGACAGCGAGGCGCTGATCGTCAGTCTGGAACTGGCGATCGAAAAGCTCCGGCGCGAACTGCGCGGTCAGAGATCCGAGCGCACGGCRCGTCTGATCGACCAGATGGAATTACAGCTCGAAGAACTCGTGMTGGCSGCGACGGAGGATGAAGTGGCGGCCCAGGCTGCTGCCGCCAGAACGTCGAGCGTGCGTTCGTTCACACGCAAACGGCCGGTGCGCAAACCCTGGCCGGAGGATGCCGAGCGTGAGCGCGTGGTGATCGATCCCCCGACCGTCTGTGCTTGTTGCGGCGGGTCGCGCCTGTCGAAGCTGGGTGAGGATGTTAACGAGACGCTGGAGGAGATACCGCGCCGCTTCAAGGTGATAGAGACGGTTCGGGAAAAATTTACCTGCCGTGATTGCGAGGCGATCAGCCAGGCGCCAGCACCGTTCCATGCCACGCCGCGCGGCTTCATCGGTCCTCATCTGTTGGCGACGATCGTCTTCGACAAATTTGGGATGCACAGTCCGCTGAACCGCCAAAGCACAAGGTTCAAATGTGAGGGCATAGACCTGTCGACCTCGACGCTGGCCGATCAGGTCGGATTTGGAACGGCGGCCATCATGCCGRTCTACGACCTGATCGAGAAGCATGTCTTCGCAGCCGAGCGATTGCATGGTGACGACACGACCATCCCGATCCAGGCCAAGGGCAAATGCATAACCGGGCGAATATGGAGCTACGTCCGGGACGATCAGCCGTTCGGGGGAACGGCTGCGCCGGCGGCGATCTATTATGCGTCGAGTGACCGGCGCGGCGAACATCCGCAAAAACACCTGGCCGAGTATGGCGGCATTCTACAGAGCGACTGCTACAATGGCTTCGAGCCGCTCGCTGTCGYCGAGACAAAGACGGTTCCAATCACCTTTGCCTTTTGCCACGCCCATTCGCGTCGGAAATTCTTTGCACTGGCCGATATCCAGAAGAATGCTCGGGATCATAAGCGCAAAGGCAAGCCGATCTCACCGATCGCATTGGAAGCCGTCAAGCGCTATGACGAGTTGTTCGAGATCGAGCGCCAGATCAACGGTTTGAGCGCCGAAGAGCGACTGGCGGTACGCCAGGAGAAGAGCAAGCCGCTGTTCGACGACATGCACAAATGGTTGACGAAGGAACGTGCCACGCTCAGCAGATCGTCCGAGGTCATCGAGCCGATCGATTACATGCTCAAGCGCTGGGAGGGCTTTGCCCTCTTCCTCGAAGACGGAAGGGTCTGTCTTACGAACAATGCGGCGGAAAGAGCGTTGCGCGGTGTGGCGTTAGGAAGAAAAAACTGGAGCTTCGCCGGTTCCCAGCGTGGGGCCGAGCGTGCCGCCGTCATGCTGACCGTCATTACCACATGCCGGCTTAATGATGTCGACCCAAAGGTCTGGCTTGCCGATGTCTTTGCCCGCATCGCCGATCTTCCCGTCTCCCGCCTGCACGAACTCCTCCCATGGGAATGGAAGGCCCAAAAGACCGCTATTGCGGCGGCGGC
>NZ_JARWGH010000084.1:0-2590 GCF_036528765.1 Rhizobium sp. BR 362
GTAAGCGCGATTTTCCATGCACATTGACGGGTCGGCATCCCTGAACGGCCCTCGCGTTGGTTGGTAGCGATATCCGGCTCTGTTAGGCCGCAGAGTTTTTGGAGAAGTTGAACGGTAGCAGGTCTCCAATGTCCGCGGTTTCGTCGCGCTGCGGCAACTCAGTGAGCACCTGGCGCAGCCAGGTGAGAGGGTCGACGCCACAGGCGCGACAGGTGAGCATCAGACTGTAGATAACGGCGCTGGCCTTGGCTCCGGCGGCGGTGTCGCTGAACAGCCATGATTTTCTGCCGGTCGCAAAAACTCTGATTTCGCGTTCCAGAATGTTGTTGTCGATCGGCATCCTGCCATCGTTGACATAGCGCGTCAGATAATCCCATTGGTTCAGAGCGTAGGACACAGCATCGCCGAGCTTCGTATCCGGCGCGACCTTCGGCGCGATATCATCGAGCCACGACTTGAGGGCATTCAGGACAGGCAAGCTATGCTGTTGGCGGAAGCGGCGAATGCAGTCGGCCTGGGCTTCACCGGTGTCGRGCTTTTTGTCTCGCGCCTGCTTTTCGATCCGGTAGAGCTGTTCGAAGAACCGGAGCGCCTGCTCCGGCGGTCCGCCACCTTTCTGTCTGGTTTTGAGGGCTTCGACGAAGCGCCGCCTGGAATGGGCCATGCATCCGACATGGGTTGCATTATCCAATGTGCGCCAGGCGGTGTAGCCATCGCTCACCAATATGCCGCGGTAGTCGCCGAGGAAAGTCTTCGGATAGATCTGGCCACGTCCGGGCTGGTAGTCGAGAAGGACGATCGGCTGGTCGCTGTCCTCGCTGCTGCGATAGGCCCACATATACGATGTGCTGGTGGCTTCCTTGTCCTTTTCCTTCAGGACCTGAACCGTCGTCTCATCACCATGAATGAGAGGCTGCGACCTGAGCCGCAGCTTCAGAGCTTCATAGATTCGGTGAAGATGCCTCTCGCTCGAACCTATGACCCAGTGAGCGAGAGCGCCGCGGCTAATTGGAACGCCGGCCCGCTCGAATGTCTGCGCCACGCGGTAGAGCGGGGTGCCGTCGACGTATTTATGAATCAGCGCGAAGGCTAGCGTCGAGGCAGTAGCGATGCTGCCTGGCAGGGGTTGCGGCGGCATTGGAGCGATCACGACGGGCGTGTTGATCCCGGTGCGGTCGCAATGGCGGCAAGCATATTTGAACCGCACATTCTGCAGGACCTTTGCCTTGACCTCTATATGGAGCTGCTCGGTAACGGSCTCGCCCATGCGATGCATTTGGCCATGGCAGCAGGGGCAAGCTTTCTGATGGTCGGGAAGGTCGTATTCGACACGCTCGCGTGGGAGGTCTTCCGGCAGAGGCCTGCGGCCGCGCTTCTTTCCCGCGGTGCTCTCGACCGGCGGCAGGCCTGTGTCCGGGAGATCGACAACGTCATCACCGTCGCCACTGTCATCGTCGTCTGCAGCCTTTTCGGCTTCGTTGAAGAGGCGATCAATATGCTTTTCGCTGCGTGGGGCAAAGCGGTGCAGCCTTGCTAGTGCCAGCTCCTCCTCCAGCTTGACGACCCGCCGCGAGAGCGCTTCCTTCTCGGCTTTAAGCGCGGCAATTTCGGCAGCATTTGCCGCCAACTGCGCCATTAGTGCCGCAACATCAGGTTCGCCGGTTCGAGTCATCAGATTCTTGAATCTGAACCGCCCGGCCGCGTCAACAGCTCAATTCGCTACCTTCAGCCGGCGATCTGATATTGCCGTACCGGATGGCGCACCATCGCGTCGATATCGATGCCGTCGAGGATCCAATGAAGCTGTTCGGTCGTCAGCGTGACCACCGGCACCTCACGGCGGGGCCATCTAAACTTGTCCTCCGTCAACCGCTTCAGCACGAGCACAAAGCCTGACCGATCGAAGAACAGCAGCTTCATCCGGTCACGCCGGCGATTGCAAAATGCAAAAACCGCTGGAGCAAACGGGTCCAATGCCATCGTCTCCTGGACCAAGACCGCAAGGCTGTTGATACCAGCCCGAAAGTCGATCGGTTCGCGATGCAGATAGACTTGAAGATCAGCGCCCAGCTTGAACATGACCCAGAGCTCCGATTATCGCCGTCAACGCGTCCACATCGCCGCATTCCAGCGTCAACCTCACACCATTCGGCAGTGACGCACTCATCTTCGCTGGAGAGGTCAGCGGCCGGATCCTCTCTGCTTTCCGCGGCACCTCCTCATCACCTATGGCAGGCATCTCAATGTCAAACTTGCTGCTCGCCGCGGTGATCTGAACCGGAATAAACGCCGACGTCGAAGACGGCGGTAACGGATGGGCTTGGGTGTGTTTCCTGATCCATTTCCAAACGAGGTTCGCGTTCACCCCGTGTAAGCGCGCAAGTTTCGATACCGATGCGCCCGGTTCAAGGCAGGCCGCAACAAGGCGGTCCTTCGATCCTTGATCGAAACGGCGTCGTCCATTCCGACCAACCAGCCGCACGGCAAGTTTTTGACCTTCTTCCATCACTTGGTGTCCACCTTTTTTAGGTGGACACCTCATGCCAAAGCTCAATCAATTACAGAAGGTGTGGCGAAATTCGCGCTTACG
>NZ_JARWGH010000085.1:0-2363 GCF_036528765.1 Rhizobium sp. BR 362
GAGTTGAACCCGGTCGAAAACCTCTGGCTCTTCATGCGCGAGAATTGGCTCTCGAACCGAGTCTTCAAATCCTACGACGATATCGTCAATCACTGTTGCGACGCATGGCGAAAACTCGAAAGTCAGCCCTGGCGCATCATGTCCATCGGACGCAGAGAATGGGCCAATGCGTTCTGATCAATGAGAAGCCGTATTACGAGCAAAATCCACGCCCTCGTCGACGCCGAAGGTCGCCCCGTCACCCTGCGTCTGACCGGCGGGCAAGTCGCCGATTGCACCGAGGCCGAAGCGCTGACGGACGAACTCGGCGAGGGAGATATCCTCCTGGCGGACAAGGGTTATGATAACAATGCCATTCGGGCCAACGCCGAAAGCAGTGGCTGTTCGTCGCGCTCACGAAGATCACGGCGGGGCGCGATCGAGCCTGGGCCCCAGAACCTGTGAATGCCCAGTTGCGACAACCAAGTCCAATCTCTCTCTGCACTCGGTTGTGAATGCCGGGTGGCAAAGAACGGATAATTAGGTTATCGGTCCCCCATGGTTCCTATTCGGCAGGAGTTGCAAATGGAATGATAGACCAAGTTATTAAGCTAGCGGCACGCTCAAGTATTGTCTGCGTTTGAGTATGATGCGGTGAGGTGGCGATGACATGCCCGATCGCGTCTCGATAATCACTCGTTCTGACAATTTCGGTCTTAGGCTTGACGTACAATTCAACTTCGGCGACACCCAGTTCAGCCGCTGCCCTTTCATCACCATCGACCCAATCAAGAATCCCGTCGCTGTCAGGCACCAGGAACCGCGCTCCCGCAACCTGAGAGCGCGTTATGTGCAACTCCGATTTTTCGCCGATGACAAGCTTGATGTGCTCAGTCACAAGATCTACGCCGTATGCTAGTAGCACCAGCCGAGGGGTCGCCAAACCCGGAAGACGGGGATTGATTTCAATGGCGACCGGGCCACGTTTTGTCCACCGCAATTCAACGTTCGCCGGCCCCCAGCCCAGCCCAAGCGCTCGTAAGCAGCTTAGTGAAATCTCAGCGACGCAGTCATATTGTCGGCCAGTCAGGGGCGCCGGGAAAATGTACTCACGAGCAATGAAATACGGCAGACAGCCAAAATCAGCGGTACCAACTGCCATAATCTCATTTCCCATAGTGTCGACGCTATAGTATGGGCCTTGTGCAAATTCTTCGACCAGTATCTTCGGCGAAGACCGCCAGACGTGTTTCCCGCCCAGCAGATAGTCCGTATGTTCAGTCAACTCGGCGAGGTTGCGGCACAATCGAACACCGCTGCTGCCACTGCCAACAACTGGCTTAAGTATCACGGGCAGACCGATTTCCATAGCAGACCTTTCAATGCCAGTCGCGTCTGTCGCCAGGCGGTAAGCAGGTACAGGAACGCCGGCTTGTGCGAGGAGTTCACGTTGGGCGAACTTGTCGTAGCACTGTTCGATAGAGACAGGATTCGGGCCCGGTAAACCGAAATGGCGGCAAAGATTGCTTATTATCAAATATTCGGATTCATCGCGACCTGCAAAGCCGGTAATGCCAGCAATGTCATACACCGCACTCAGTCGGCAACACTGACCGATCATCGCGTCTAGATTATCCGTGTCGGCACGGATTGCCTCACCGCGTTCCGCCGCAAGATAACTATACTGAGTTGGATTAGCCGACAGCGTAATGGGATAAAGTCCAAGGCGCGCGGCCGCCTTCATATACAGAGGACCATTACCTCTGCTACCTTCAATTAGAATGAGAGCTCTTTCTGTCATTGGCGTAACTCCGACCGGTGCGAGGGCGAATGCCAATTACCATCTCCCTCAATGTATACTCATTGGTGGCAAGCGTATCATTTTAGCGGAGTTGCTTTTGCAAATATTGTGTAAAGTTTTATGATGGGGACCTGCACCGCTTATTTGGATCGGAGAAGTCCGAAGATGGAACGAATGCTGGCCAGATTTGGTTGAAATTTCCAGAATCGCTCTTTGAGCTCAAGCATTGCTGGTGCTGGTCCCTTCACAACAAAGATCAGCGCGCTCCGCCAAGAACGCCGCGTCGCGGCGGGCTGTGTGAAACTATCGCTGACGTTTTGTTCCTTTTCAGGAGTGCGTTCCGCTCTCATTGGTCCCGGTAGGGACGATGGTTACCCATCGCCCCCCGGTCAGTTCCGTACGTGCGGCACTACCGCATACGGCTCCTATCGGCTGTAGTGACGGTAAGCCGAGCATCAGGATGCGGATGCATCAGCCGGCACGGTGGCAGGTATTTGCGGACGAGCCTTTGGAAACGATCCCAAGGCAAGCGGTGTCGCTGGCTTCGGCGCATCAAGGCGTGTCGCCAAGCTCGACCAACTTC
>NZ_JARWGH010000086.1:0-2080 GCF_036528765.1 Rhizobium sp. BR 362
TGTCAAAGCTGGTTAGAGGCGCGACGCTGCCAGCCAGTTAGAAATGCGACAGTCATGGCTCGTCACTTGCTCCGACGATCAGCCCCCGGTCCGACCGGCTGGGCCGGGTTGCAAGGGAGGAGCGGGGGCGGGTGAGACGCACCCCTCGGCTTTAGCTTCCTTAGTTTGAGATTGCTTGCGCTTCTTGAGATTGCGCCAACAGCGGTCATCCGACCGTGTTACGAGGATTGCTTCGAAACCCTGTTGCGGATTTTGTCGGGAGGCCTTTTCCAGCCCCGCTGCGCTGCCATCTCCTCGGCACGCTTACGGCAGTTGAAAGCATCCAGGTAGCCTTCAATCTGGAACGTTCGGCCTTTGAACATTAGGACGCCGACCTTTTCCTCGTCGTCCCATCTAAACTCCATCGCGCGATTGTAAATCATTCGAAATATCTGGCTGCCGAGATGGTCAAGAAGCATGCGCTGACCTTGGAGCGCCGCAAATGCTTTTGCAAGGGCGTGGAACCGATAATCATTCCGCTGCCTCCATCTTCGCAAGAGCCTTCTGTCTTTTGGCAATCACCTCCGGATCGTTCATGAAATCCGTCCTCGGTCCTGGTTTGCGGCCACACTTCTGATAGCCGTTCGCCGTGCTGCCGTCGCGAATGCCGAACATATGATCCGTCTGTCCGGTACGGCGAGGGCCGCTCTTGCTCCGTTGCTGTTCTCGTCCAGCCTGCATCTCGGCGACAACAGACAGCATGTCGTCCAGACGCTTGTTGTCGACGACTTCCGGCCGATGGACCGACCGCAGCTTGTCAAAGGTTCTGTAGGGTAGGGCAAAACTCTCGTGCATGATCTCGAGGCGACCGTCCGGATAATCGCAAACAATCACCTTTTGGCCGGCCAAGGGCCTGGAAACGTCGGTCGGATCGAGAATGAACAGCACCTTGTCGTAGCGCAGCGTCAAAGCCTGCGACAGCGTGCGGACTTCCTTGCGGCACATGGCGCCATCAAGGTTCTCGTGATCGGCCAGCGGCCGGTGCATGTCCTTCGGATTGCGTGGCTGTTTGCCGAAGCGGGCATTGAAATCCGCAATGAATTCCGGCGCATAGAGGTTTGCCGCTTCGATCGTGTCGATGCCACGAAGCCGCAATTCCTTCACCAGCCGATCCTGCAGCGTCTGATTGGCGCGTTCCACGCGACCCTTGGCCTGCGGGGTGTTGGCGCAGATGATGTCGATGTTCAGCTCATAGAGCGCCCGGCCGAACTGCGTCAGGCCGCTCGTCCGGTCCTTCTCCGACGCATGGGTTGAACGAAAGACGCCGTGCTTGTCGCTGTAGAATGCCAGGGGCTTGCCCCATTGCTGCAGATAGGCCTTCGTCGCATGGAGATAGTCGAACGTATTCTCCGACCCGGCGAACCGCAGATGGAGCAGCTTGCCGGTGGCGTCATCGATGTAGACGAGCAGGGCGCATTTGGGGCCGCGATTCTCGAACCACCAGTGATGCGAGCCATCGATCTGGACAAGTTCGCCGAAACAATCACGCCGACCACGTGGCTGGAAAACCCGCTTCTTGCGCTCGCGTCGCGAGATCCAGATGCCGGCTTCCGTCATCCATTGCCGCAACGTCTCCTTGGCGACCGAAATGTGATGCAGCTCGATCAGCTTCTCGCGAGCCAGCGTCGGACCGAAATCCAGATAGCGTTCGCGGATCAGATCTAGCGCTGCATTGCGAAAATCCTCACTGTGGCGCCGATTGCTCGGTCTCGATCGCTTCTTCGAAACAAGGCCGGCTTCACCGGAACGGTCATAGGCCTGCAGCAGCCTGTGGACCTGACTTCGGCTGAGATCGAGCAGTTCGGCAGCCTGGACAACGCTCAGACGCTGACCGCGGATCTTCCGGACGACTTCGAGGCGATGCAACTCTTTCTGCGACATGGTGATCAAACAGGACACGACAACTCCAACCGCTCATGGTCTCGACCAGGCTGAAGGTCGTCATCCTTGCTCCCAACGTTGGCATTGACCAGTGCGTCGAGAGGCGAGACTGTCGCATCTCTAACTGGCCCAACTGTCGCATTACTAAATAGCCCTTACA
>NZ_JARWGH010000087.1:0-1817 GCF_036528765.1 Rhizobium sp. BR 362
ACTGTAATGAGGAGATCAGGCAAGTGACGTTTTCAGGGCGATTAAGGTCAATCGACCCAAATCGGCCGCCCGTCATGTGCATTCTCGTTGCAGGAAGGCGATCGAGTTGTTGATTTCAATCGTATACGACAGTGGCTTCGGTCACACCGCGCGCGTTGCCGAGGCAGTGGCGGCCGGGATTGGCGAAGTAAAAGGGGTTGAGGCGAAACTCATGGCCGTCGCGGACGGCCCCATGGACTGGGAAGCGCTCGAGCGCAGCGATGCCATCATCTTCGGATCGCCGACCTATAACGGCCTGATCAGTGCCAAGCTCAAGCAGTTCTTCGAGGATTCGACCAAGGCGGCATGGTCGGCCCAGAAGTGGCGTAACAAGATTGCGGCTGGATTTACGAATTCCGGAGCCCAGCACGGCGATAAGCTGAACTCGCTCATATCGATGGCGCTGTTCGCGGCCCAGCACGGCATGATCTGGGTCGGCCTCGATATGATGCCGGGCAACAGCAGCAGCACCGGCAGCGTGGACGATCTCAACCGGCTGGGAAGCTGGCTRGGGGTTATGACCCAGTCGAACGTGGACCAGGCTCCAGACGTCGCTCTGACCGATAGCGATTTGAAGACGGCTCAGTACCTCGGCCGGCGCGTGGCGGAGACCGCCAGCCGCTTTCAGCCGGCCTAACCATAAACTTACGCAAGGAGCATGACCATGAAATTGCTTTGCCTTGATGTCCCGCAGCCCGGCGCCTCGCTGGAGAAGTATCAGCCGCATATGCAGGACGAGGCGCGCCATGCCTGGCAGATGTACAAGGGTGGCATCATCCGTGACATCTACTTCCGGCAGGACCGACCCGGGGTCGCTATCATAGCAGAAGCCGCCTCCGTCGACGCGGCCAAAGCGGCACTTGCCGAATTTCCCCTCGCCAAGGCCGGCCTGATCGGTTGGGACGTGATCCCGCTCGGTGCCTTTACGAATTGGGAATCGCTGTTCGCGCCTGGGAATGCGTAGCGCTGCAGACGCCGCTCGGGCTCTGCGTGCGCAGGAAGGCGACGCGGTGCGGACCGGTAGCTTGCGCACCGGCGCGACAACTCGGAGAAAGCAATCATGAACGCACTGGGCTTTGCAGCTCGATCAGCCGCCGAACCGCTTGAGCGTTTCGCCTTCGAACGGCGCTCGCCACGGTCGGATGACGTTGTTATCGACATTCTCTATTGCGGTGTCTGTCATACCGACGTCCATATGGTCCGCAACCATTTCGGCTTCACGAACTACCCCATCGTGCCGGGCCACGAAATTATCGGGCGAGTGCGTGAGGTCGGAACGGGCGTGTTCCGCTTCAAGGCTGGCGACATGGTCGGGGTCGGTTGCATGGTCGATTCTTGCCAACGCTGCAAGCCCTGCCTCAAAGGCTGGGAGCAGGACTGTGTCGAGGGGCCGACCTTTGGCTACGCGAGCAGTGATCGTCAGGATGGTACGCCGACTTATGGCGGCTATTCCGACTCGATCGTCGTGCGGGACAAGTTCGTATTGTCGTTGCCAGGCCGGCTCGATCCGGCGGGTGCCGCTCCGTTGCTTTGCGCGGGCATCACCACCTGGTCGCCTCTGCATCGCTGGAACGTCGGTAAAGGCAGTAAGGTCGCGGTGATCGGTCTTGGCGGGCTTGGCCACATGGCCTTGAAGCTCGCCAAGGCGCTCGGGGCCGAGGTGACGCTGTTCACGCGATCGGCCGGCAAGGAGGAAGACGCCTTCCGCCTCGGCGCCGACCATGTTGTACTGTCGAGCGATGCGGAGCAGATGAAGGCCGTCGGCGGGCGCTTCGACG
>NZ_JARWGH010000088.1:0-1782 GCF_036528765.1 Rhizobium sp. BR 362
GTTCGGCAGCCTGGACAACGCTCAGACGCTGACCGCGGATCTTCCGGACGACTTCGAGGCGATGCAACTCTTTCTGCGACATGGTGATCAAACAGGACACGACAACTCCAACCGCTCATGGTCTCGACCAGGCTGAAGGTCGTCATCCTTGCTCCCAACGTTGGCATTGACCAGTGCGTCGAGAGGCGAGACTGTCGCATCTCTAACTGGCCCAACTGTCGCATTACTAAATAGCCCTTACAATAACATATCGCATAAGATACCTTATGGAACTGGACGGTCATTTGGGAAGTGTTGCTTTTTCGTCGGTCAAGCGCTCTCGATTTTTCTGCTTTATCAGACTGTTGCGATGAGTTCTGATCGTTCAGAAAGCAACAAATAGCCTGTTTTTGGAAGCGCAACGGGCTGTTTGGCGATGACATCCACCAAGTACCTGTTTTCCAGAGCCATTCTTTCACTCACTCACCCAGCTTCACTGCCGAAACTGCACTCTTTGGAACTTAGGGCGCTAATTCGCGGGAAGAGGCCGACCTGATGAACCGCCTGGTCACTGGTTTGCTGCGCGTCCGCGACTGCCTATGCCTGGGAAGTACCGACCTGCGCGCCGAGCCAACTCTTAAAAGCAGCGAGGGGCGGATAGTTTGGGCGTGTTGAGGGCCAGACGAGCCAGTAGGCACCAAACCCCACCACTCCTTCTTTCAGCACAGGTTGTAGGCGACCTTCCTCAATCTCGGTCTTCGCAAGATAGTCGGGCAGCAGGGCTACACCTAAACCGGCTATCGCGGCCTGTGTCATTGTAGCGAATTGATCGAACAGCATGCCGGTGATGGTCGGAGGTTGCGTACCATGCGCTTTGAACCAGACCCGCCAGGCATCCGTGCGAGTTTCCAGTTGCAACAATGGTAGTCCGTGAAGATCCTCAGGCGTGTCTATCCTGGTCTGTTGTAGCAGCGTCGGCGAAATGCAGGCGGTTACCGATTCTTCGAAAAGGAGCATATGGCCGGCATCGCGCCAATCGTCGGTACCAAAATGGATCGCTGCGTCAAAGCCCTCCGCGTCGAAGTTAAATCGCTTAAGGCGCGTCGCAAGGTTTATCGTGATCCCCGGATGCGCTGTAAGAAAGCTGCCAAGACGCGGGGCAAGCCATCTTGTGCCAWAGGCCGGCAGGATGGCGAGTGACAAAACGCCACCACCGGGATTCGACGAAAACTCCATCGTTCCGCGCTGAATGAGGTCAAGGGCTCTGCGAATGTCGCGACCATAAGCCTTCGCTGCCTCGGTCGGAATGAGCTTCTGCCGGCTTCGTTCGAACAGCGGTCGCCCGAGCTGTTCTTCGAGATTCTGAACGAGGCGACTAACCGTGCTCTGGGTCAGGCTCAGTTCGCGAGCGGCTGCGGCCGTCGAGCCGGTTCGCAGCACCGCCTCGAAGGCGCATAGCAGGCTAATCGACGGAACAAATCGGCGCGGTCGCAATGCTGGATCATTCATTCCATGAATAAGACAACGGCAAAATAGCGTTATCAGGACCTCCACACAATCTCTATATGCATAAGGGTGACATTGTATTGGTTTCTAGAGACGAGGGCATTTCGTTGGCGACCACTCATTCTCAAACGCCGTTCTCCTGGAACGACCCGTTCCTCCTCAATGACCAGCTTTCCGAAGAAGAGCGCATGATCCGCGAGTCCGCGGAGGCCTTTGCSGAAGCCGAACTCGCGCCACGCGTCCACGATGCCTATCTCGAGGAAAAGACCGATCCAGGCCTCTTCAAACTGATGGGCC